>SYEN01000173.1 GCA_005800795.1 Burkholderiales bacterium
CGGAGGCAGAGTACACCGATGCGCCTGCTTCGCTCACCACGATCTTGGCGATTTTTTGTTCGGGCTTTTTCGCATTGACGAGTTTGATTAACTCGGCAGCGAGTTTGTCGGTTTCGCGGCTGGCTGTGCCGTTGCCGATGGAGATCAGTTCCACGCCGTGCTGCACGGTGAGGCGTGCGAGGGTGGCGAGCGAGCCTTGCCAATCGTTGCGCGGTTGATGCGGATAGATGGTGGCGGTTTCCAGCAGCTTGCCGGTGGCATCCACCACGGCGACTTTGCAGCCTGTGCGGATGCCGGGGTCGAGGCCCATCACCGCCTTGGGGCCTGCGGGTGCAGCAAGCAGCAGCTCATGCAGGTTGCGGCCGAAGATCTTGATCGCCTCGGTTTCGGCGGCCTCACGCAGCGCCAGCATTAACTCGCCGGTAATCGACAGTTGCACCTTCACGCGCCAGGTCCAACGGCACACATCAAGCAGCCATCTATCAGCGGCGCGTTGTTTATCGGCGATGCCAAAGTGGCTGGCGATCATGTTCTCGCACGGATGCGGCGTGAGTGCTTCAAGGTCCGTGCCCAGCGTGATGGCGAGTGACAGTATGCCCAATGTTCGCCCTCGCAGCAGCGCCAGCGCGCGATGCGACGGCACGGTACGCAGCGTTTCGGAATAGGCATAGTAGTCGCGGAATTTTTCTTCCTCGGCCATTTCTTTGCCGGTCACGACGGTGGCGGTGAGGAAGCCCTCCTGTTGCATGCGCGTGCGCAGTTTGGCCAGCACGTCGGCGGTCTCGGAAAAACGCTCTGACAAGATATCGCGCGCGCCTTCGAGGGCAGCCTTCGTGTCGGGCAAGTTAATCGCTTCCACCGTGGCCGTGGCGGGTTGGACGTTGATGTATTTCGCAGCTTCCGTTTGCGGATCGAGCGTGGGGTCTGCGAGCAGCGCATCGGCCAAAGGCTCGAGCCCGGCTTCGCGCGCGATTTGCGCCTTGGTGCGCCGTTTGGGCTTGTACGGCAGGTAGACGTCTTCCAGCGCCTGCTTGGTGGTGGCGGCGTCGATGGATGCCTTCAGGGAATCTGTCAACTTGCCTTGTTCGCTGATCGATGCGGTGATCGCCACGCGGCGCCCTTCGAGTTCGCGCAGATATATTAGCCGCTCTTCCAGCGTGCGCAACTGCGTGTCGTCAAGGTTGCCGGTGACTTCTTTGCGGTAGCGCGCAATGATGGGAACGGTAGCGCCTTCGTCCAGCAGCGCGACAGCAGCCGCGACTTGCGACGCGTGGGCGTTGAGTTCTTTCGCGAGGGCTTGCGTGATTTTTTCTTGTGCGAGGTTCATGGTGGGGCAATTGGGTGTAGAACGGGGTGCGAAACGAAAAGACCACGCCGTAGCGTGGTCTGGAATGACATTTCCTAAGTATCTGTTTTTATTGATATTTTTTGAAATCGCTATTTCATCGCTGCCACAACCGCATCGCCAAGTTCGTTGGTTTTAGCTTTGCCGCCGAGGTCGCCGGTCAGGTGTTTGGCTTCGGCGATGACGCGATCCACGGCGTCATCCAGAACCTTGGCCGCTGCGGTGGCGGCTACGTTGTTGCGCTTGCGGCCCAGCCACGCCAGCAGCATCTGGCCGGACATGATCATCGCATACGGATTGGCAATGTTCTGCCCCGCGATGTCGGGGGCGGAGCCGTGCGTTGCTTGTGCCATCGCCTGCTTTTCGCCGCACACCAGACCGGGCGCAAGGCCCAAGCCGCCGACTAGGCCCGCGCCTTCGTCGGTGAGAATGTCACCGAATTGATTCGTGGTAACCACCACGTCGAACTGCTGCGGCTTCATCACCAGCTTCATCGCAAAGCCGTCAACCAGCACTTCGTTCAGCGTGACATCAGGATATTCCTTCGCCATCTTGCGATGCTCCTCGGCGAACATGCCGCACACCAGGCGGTACACCGGCTCCTTGTGCACGCAGGTGACGATTTTTTTCTGGCGCGTGCGCGCGATTTCAAACGCCTCGCGCGCCACACGGCTGGCGCCCTTGCGTGTTACCACGCGCATGCCGATGGAGATGTCATCGTTCGGCCGGAATTCGCCGGAGCCGGCGAACACCACGCTGGAGGACTGCATGCCCTCGGTGGTTTCGCGCAGGAACACGATATCCACGTCTTTGTGCAGCGATGGCAGGTTGGGATACGAGCGCACGGGCTTTACGTTGGCGAACAGCTCGAATTTCTTGCGCAACGGCGGGTTGATCCACGTTGGGTCGTGGCGCGGATAGACGTTGTGGCCGATGGGGCCTTGCAGCCAGCCGTCGACCGTGGCGAGCGTGTCCACCGTGATTTGCGGCATGGTGTGGCCGTGGGTTTCATGGCCGCGCCTGCCGATGGGTAGATCAAGCCACTCGATCTGCAAGCCGGTTCTAGCGGCGGCGGCTTTCATGCATTTCACTGCCTCGGGGACAACTTCGAGGCCGATGTCGTCGCCGGGTAATACGCCAATCTTGAGCACTGCGGTCTCCTTCCAATCCAGGGAACCGCGATGATTCCACTTCGCGTGCTTTCGCGCAATGCTTGACTCATGCACAATACTCGCATGGAAAAATACCAAATCGCTTGTTTGCAAGCCAATACCACCAACGACCTCGCCGCCAATCTCGCCACCGTCGCAACGATGATTCGCGAAGCGGCAGCCAACGGCGCGCAGTGGATACTCACACCCGAATACACGCTGATGATGGACGGTAGCGGCCGCGTGATGCGCGATAACGCGCTGCCCGCTAATGGCGGCGCTTCTCTGGCGCGGTTACGCGATCTCGCTCAAGAGTTGAAAGTGTGGCTGCTGATAGGTTCGCTCACACTGCGTACGGGGGATGATGCAGACACGCGCATCGTCAATCGGTCTTTTCTGATTAGCGATGCGGGCGAAGTTGTGGCGAGTTACGACAAGATACACATGTTCGATGTCACGCTGCCCGACGGCAAGGTGATCCGCGAATCGTCGGCCTACCGGCCGGGCGACAAAGCGTTGACGGTGGACACTTCACTGGGCAATGTGGGGCTGACGATTTGCTACGATCTGCGCTTCCCGCGACTCTTTCGTACCCTGGCACAGGCGGGCGCGCAAATCATCACCGTGCCGTCGTCGTTTCAGCGCCAAACCGGCAAGGCGTACTGGCACGCGCTGCTGCAAGCTCGTGCGATTGAAAACGGTTGCTGGATCATCGCGCCCGCGATGTGCGGCGAGCATGCGGGTAACCGGCAGACGTATGGCCACTCGCTGGTGGTTAACCCATGGGGCGAGGTGGTGGCTGATGGTGGCGAAGCGCCGGGGATTATTTATGCCGAGATTGATATGGCGCGCGTGGCCAAAGTGCGAGGGATGATTCCTTCGCTGACCCACGACCGGCAGTTCTCATAAGTGATCGTAAGTCTTGGTAGGCCGCGAGGCGCGCAGCGTATTACCATGCTTGTGCGGCTGATGGGGCGCAATGCGCAGCACCCGCTATAAAAAGTGAATATTTTTTAGTAAGAAAGGCAAATAAAACAGATACTTATAAAATGTCATTCCAAGGAAATCCGGTGAATTCAGAAACTTGCCAAAAGCTCAAACGCGTCTCGGTCGCCACGCTTTGCACGGCGCTATACAAGCGTGGACTGTCGCGGCAGTTTATTCAGAACGTGCATCCGGTCGGCGGTGCGGCGCAGCATGCGCGTTTGGGCAACATGGTGGGGCCAGCGTACACGCTACGTTACATTCCTGCGCGCGAAGATTTGAATCAGCTCTCGGTGTTTGAAAACCGCTCACATCCGCAACGCAAGGCGGTTGAGGAATGCCCCGCCGGCGCGGTGATGGTTATCGATTGCCTCAAGGATGCTCGTGCGGCCAGCGCCGGCTCGATCCTTGTCTCGCGCCTGATGAAGCGGGGCGTTGCCGGTATCGTCACTGACGGCGGTTATCGGGATTCAGTCGATATCGGTCAACTGGACATGCCCAGTTACCACCAGCGCCCCGCTGCGCCGACGAATATCACGCTGTTTCAGGCGGTGGATATCAACGTGCCCA
>SYEN01000001.1 GCA_005800795.1 Burkholderiales bacterium
GGTGCGAGCTCTCGCCGAGCGATACCGAGAAAGAACGGATTTTGTTTTGCACGAACTGCAATGCGGCCGACGCCCGCTCGTCTGTGCCCGGCAGCGCCTTGATGCGCGCGATGACCGACGCGAGTTCGTCGTCGATGCGCACTTCGGCGGAGAACAGCGTCTGTGCCCAACGCGCAACTTCGTTCCAGTTGCGGTATTCGGAGAATTGCAGATTCGCCACCGGCGCATAGCCGCGCGGGTAATAGCCTGCAATGCGCACTGCGGCCAGGTTGTCCTGCGTCCAGATTTGGCGCGTGTTGTTGCCGGCGCTTTCCCTCACCGCTTCAATGCGCGGCGGGTCGTTGCCCACAAATCGATGGCGTATTTCTCTGGCGGCCGGATGGTTGAGCACGACGCGGCGCCGCGCCACCGGAATATTCAGCTGCCACGAGGCGGCGTCGAAAAATTTTCCCTGAAATACCGGGTTGGAACCCGACACGGAGTATTCATATTCGAGCGTGTCGCCCACGCGCACGTCGTTAATCAGCAGCGAGGCAATCACCACGCCGCTGTAAATGCCTGACTCCAACCGCGTTTCGCGCTGCAAAAAACGGATGTTCACCGTCTCGCGCCGGTCCAGCGATTGACCTCCGCGCAGGATGCGCAGCTTGTGCAGCTGCGCCTTTTGGTAATCGGGCACGAAAGGGATGGTTAGCTGGCCGATTTCGCCCAGCGCGGCGTTGTCGTTGACCAGCACCGCGCGCCGCACGAACACCGTGGCGCCAGCCTCGACCAGAAACTGCGTGTCGGCCAAGCGGAATACCACCGGCGCTTTTTCATTGGTTTCCGGAATTTCCGCTGGCAACACCCACGCGGGCGTGGGCGTCTTGAGGAAAGCATCGTCGGCCACGCGCGCTTCGCGCAACGGCGGCTGATTGTCGGCCCCCTGTTGCGCTTGGCTCGCGCTGGCTGAGATGTACAGAAAGGCAAATACGAAAAGTTGAAGCGGTCGCAGAAGGAATTTCATGGCGGGTTGCGTGGGCTGTGGTCTAAAAAGATTGACGCTAACGCGGGCAGCGCCTATCCGGATGCGGAAAGAATATTATATAAGCATTTGTTTTTATTGATTATTTTAAATAGTTTTTTAATTCGCCTGTATGCCAGCCGCGCGAATCACGCTGCCCCAGCGGGCGATTTCGCTTTGCAGCAATTGCGCAAAAACCTCGGGACGGCTACCGATTAACTCAGCGTCCTGCGCGGTGAAGCGTTCGCGTACGGCGGGCACGGTGAGCATTTTGGTGACTTCGCCGTGCAACCGGGCGAGGATATTTTTGGGCAAGCTCGCCGGCGCAAGCAAGCCGGCCCAAGCGTAAATCGTCATACCGTGCAAGCCGGCTTCACTCATCGACGGCACGTCGGGCAGCGCGGGGGAGCGTTTGCCGTCGGTGGTGACCGCCAGCGCGCGCAACCGGCCGGCCTTGATCAGTGCGATTACGTTGGCCTGATACTGCGTGATGTTCATGTGGATCTGGCCGGAGAGCAGGGCGGCCATGTTGTCGCCACCGCCTTTGTAGGGCACATGCGTGAGATCGGCCTTGGCGGCAATCTTGAATAACTCGCCGTACAGGTGCAGGGCGCTGCCCGCGCCGCCTGAACCGTAGTTGAATTTCCCGGGATTCGCGCGAGCGGCGGCGATGAAGTCCTTTACCGTGGTGACGTTGGTCGAGGGGTGCACCACCAGCACATTTGGTGCGCGAAGAATCTCCGATACCGGGGTAAAACTTTTCACCGGATCATAGGGCAGCGATTTCATCAGTGCCGGCAAGCTGGCGAACGCCGAGTTGGTGATTAACAGTGTGTGCCCATCGGGCGCGGCTTTTGCAACAATCTCATAGGCGATCATGCCGCTGGCGCCGGTGCGATTATCGACAATGAACGATTTGCCCAGTTGATCTGCGAATTGCTGCGCCAACACGCGCGCCACGGTATCCGTGCCGCCGCCGGGTGCAAAGGGGGCGACCACGCGCACGGGTTTGGCGGGGTAGGGGTCGGCTGCGAGCGCGGTTGCGGCGTAGACCAGCGCGCAAAGACACGCTGTCGCGCGTGCTGCGACGCCCTTACCCTGTTTCGACACGACTAAGACAATTTCATTATAAGTAATTGTTTTTATTGATATTTTTAGTCTATCTTAAAGCCGCTGGCCTTTACCACCTTGCCCCAGCGATCGCGTTCGGTGATTAGCCACTTGCCCAACTCCTGGGGTGTCATGGGGAGTGGTACCGTGCCATGGGCAGCGAGCTTTTCCTTGATGTCGGGCGTGTTGGTGATGCGATTGATCTCAGCATTAAATTTGTTGACCACGTCGACAGGCATTTTCGCCGGACCGAGCAGGCCCTGATACGAGCCGGTGACAAAGCCAGCATACCCCGGTGTTTCCTGCACGGTGGGCACGTTGGGCAGATTGGGATCGCGTTTTTCGCTCGACACGGCGATCAGCTTGAGCCGGCCGGCGCGTACATGCGGCATGGTTTGCAGCATGCCCATGAACAGCAGGTCGCCCTCACCGGTGGCTACCGTCATGATCGACGCCTGGCCGCCTTTGGTCGGCACATACTCCCATTTCACACCGGCGCGCTGTTCCAGCGAAAGCGCTGCCACGTGCACCGCCGAGCCCAGCCCCACCGGCACGTTGAGTTTGCCGGGGCTGCTTTTGGCGAGCGCGATCAGTTCCGGCACTGTTTTCACCGGCACGCTGGGATGCGCAGCCAGCACGTGTGCCGAATACGAAATCATCGCGATTGGCGTGAAGTCGCGGATGATGTCGAACGGCAGCTTGCTGTACATGGCGGAGCTGATGACCACATTACCCAGATCGTTGAGCACAGAGGTGTTGCCATCAGCTGGTGAGCGCGCGGTGATGTCCATGGCAATGGCGCCGTTTGCGCCGACACGGTTATCAACAATCACCTGCGGCCCCCACGCCTTGGTGAGTTCGGGGCCGATCATGCGTGCGAGGATGTCAGAGGTGCCTCCGGCCGGATACGGGATGATGACGCGTATTGGCTTGTTCGGCCAGGTTTGCGCGGCGGCGGGCAGGGTCAGCAAAGCAAACGTCGCGGCGATGGCGCGGCTGATGGAGCCAAACTGTTGCATGAAAATCTCCTCGGGTAGCAGAGTGTTTCCCTTAGTTTAGCCTTGTGGCCCTGCGCTGTCGAACTGGCTGTGTGCACAGATGCGCGAACGACTCGTAGTATCCTTGGCACCCGATGAAACCCTTGGCTTATCACGTGTTGCGGCAGCTGGCCGGCGGCGAATTCCATTCCGGCGAAGCGCTGGCGCTCGCAACCCAAATGTCGCGGGCAAGCGTGTGGAACGCGGTGCAGGAGATTCAGGCTGCCGGGCTTGATGTCTTCAGTGTGCGCGGGCGCGGTTACCGGCTGGCGCGGCCGCTGGTAATGCTCGACGCGGCGTGCATCACCCAGGCGCTGGGCGAAGCCGCGCCGTTCGGTATCGAAGTGATCGACGAAATCGATTCCACCAACACACGGTTGTTGCAGCGGGCGCAAACGGGCGAGCCGCACGCCAGCGTCGTTGCCGCTGAATGGCAAACGGCGGGCCGCGGCCGCATGAACCGTGCGTGGCACGCGCCCTTCGGCGGGGCGTTGACGTTTTCCGTGCTGTGGCGGTTTTCGCAGGGAGCGGCGGCGCTGGCCGGCTTGAGTCTCGCGGTGGGGCTGGCCCTGGTGCGTGCGCTGGAAGCCATGGGTACCACAGGCGCCGCCGGCGTCGGTTTGAAATGGCCCAACGACGTGCTGTGGCGCGGGCGCAAGCTCGCCGGCATCCTGATTGAAATGCAGGGTGACGCGCTGGGGCCGAGCGCGGTGGTGATCGGCGTGGGTATCAACGTGCGTCTGCCGGCATCGGCCGCTGTGCACATCGGGCAAGCGGCGGCCGACCTTGAGACGCTGCTCGACATCGGCGGCGCGCGTGCGCTGGATCGCAATCGGCTGCTGGCAGCGGTGCTCGGTGAGTTGAACACCACGTTGCTTGAATTTGAACGTATCGGTTTTCGTGCGTTTCGTGACGACTGGCAGCGGCGGCATGTGCATCAGGGCTGCCCGGTGCAACTGGTGCAGTCTGGCGGAGTAACCGCGTCGGGCCTCGCGCGCGGCGTGCGCGACGATGGCGCGCTGCTACTGGAAACCGCGCAGGGTGTGAGGCCGTTTCACAGCGGCGACGTGAGCCTGCGGGCCACCGGACGCATGGACGGCCGGGCGCCCGGCAGCCCTACGCGGCGCGCGCCATGAAAGTGCTTGCCATCGACGCCGGCAACAGCCGCATCAAATGGGGTATGGCCGATATGAATGCGCCGGGTGAACGGTGGTTGCGGCGTGCGTGGCTGGATACAGCGGGTGCTGCGTCCATCAGTATGGCATTGCAGGATTTGCCCGCGCCGGATTGCATTGCCATATCCAATGTCGCCGGTGAAGGCGTGCGCACGGCGTTGCAACAGGCGCTGGAACACTACGGTATCGCACCGCTTTGGGTGCGCGGCTGCGATGAGCAGTGTGGGGTGAAAAGCAGCTACGCCAATCCCGCGCAATTGGGCGCAGATCGTTGGGCCGGGCTGATCGCTGCGTGGCATCTTTATGGTAATGCTGGTAATACGGGTAGTGCGGACAAGGCAGGGCGTGCATGCGTGGTGGTGAACGCGGGCACCACCATGACGGTGGACGCCCTGTCGAGCGAAGGCGTGTTTCTTGGCGGCGTGATCTTGCCGGGACTGGACCTGATGCGCACGTCGCTGGAGCACGGCACTGCGCAACTGAAGCGGCAGCCGGGCGTGTTTGCGTTTTTTCCCGATAATACGGCTGACGCCATCATGAGCGGCGCGCTCAACGCCGCTGCCGGTGCCATCGACCGCATGCGTGACTACGTGGCGCAAAGCGGCGAAGGTGAGGCGCTGATCGTGTTATCGGGAGGCGCAGCGGGGCTGATTCAGCCGCGGCTTAACTTGAAGGTGGAGCTCGTGGATAATCTGGTGCTGGAGGGCGTGCTTGAGATTGCCCGTGAACACGGAAAAGGGAAGTAATGTGATGCGCGCGTTGTTTTTATTCCTGCTGCTGGGTAACGCGGCGTTTTACGCATGGGTCAACTATCTGCGGGCGCCGGCCAACACGCAGGAACGCATCCAGCAAGTACAGATGTCGCCGGAGAAAATCCGGCTCGCGGCGGCGCCTGCCGTGGCGAGGAAACCCGCGGCGCCTCTAAAAGGCGCCGCCTGTCTGGAGTGGGGTGCGTTCATCGGCCCCGAAGCAGCGCGCGGTGACGCTGCCATGGCCGAACTCGGATTGCCTGCCACACAAGTGCGGCGCGTGGCGGCCGATCAGGATGGCCACTGGGTGCTGATTCCGCCCCAGCGTTCACGCGCGGCTGCTGAACGCATGACCGAACGGCTCAAGGAATTGGGCGTGGCGGATTTCTCTGTGGTGCAGGAGCAGGGGCAGCGCCGCAATGCGATATCGCTGGGCATCTTTCGCACCGAAGAGGCCGCGCAGAATCTGCTCTCAGGTTTGCAAAAACGGGGTGTGGCCGAGGCCACCATCGAACTGCGTGAAGGGTTTTTCCGGCGCGTGGTGTTTTATGTGCGCGAACCGGACGATGCTTTGGTGGCGACCATGAGTGCGCTGAAAGCGGCCCATCCGGGCACCGAAGTGAAGGCGGTAGCTTGCCCGGCGCGATAATACATAATACGTAACTAATTGTTTTTATTGAGTTTTTCGTATTACTTCGAGCAAGGCTGTAGTCGATTTCTGATGCAGAAATGGTATCGAATGCACGCTGCCGCCCCACCCCTGCACATCCGCTGCGCCGACGATGGCATCGGGCTGCCAGTCTCCACCTTTGATTAACACGGCGGGGCGCAGCGCGCGGATCAGTGCCAGCGGTGTGTCGTCCTCGAACCACGTTACCGCGTCCACCGAGCCCAGTGACGCGATCACCGCCACACGGTCTTCGAGCCGGTTGATCGGCCGGTCGGCGCCCTTGTTCAGGCGCCGTGTCGAGGCATCGCTGTTGAGCGCCACGATCAGGCTTGCGCCCTGCGCACGTGCCTGTGCCAGATAAGTGACGTGCCCGCGATGCAGCACATCGAATACGCCGTTGGTGAACACCAGCGGTTGCGCCAGCGCGCGCACGCGCTCGGCAGCGAGTGCTGGCGCGACGATTTTGTTTTCGAATGACGGCGGTGCGTAGCGTTCGGAATGCACGAAATGCGTCGCGCTCAATGCGAAACAATCAATCCAGATACTCGAACAGGCGCACGACCTTGACGACGCCACCGGTGGTGCGCGCCACTTCGGTGGCGGCGTCAGCTTCGCCGCGTTTCACCAGGCCCATCAGGAATACGACGCCGCTTTCAGTGGTGACTTTGACGTGCACCGGGCTGAATTTCTGGCCGTCGACAAAGCGCGCCTTGACCTTGGAGGTGATGAACGCATCGTTGGTGCGCGTGGTGAGTGCGCTGTTGCCTGCGACCTGCAGTTCGTTGAACACGCCGCGCACGTTTTCCACCGCGCGTGCGATGCGTTCAGCATCTTCGCGCGCTGCTGCGGTGGGCACTTCACCGGAGAGCAGCACCTGGCGGTTGAAGCTGTAGACGTTAATGTGCGCGCCGCGCACCGTTTCGCCGATACGGCTGGAGGTTTTGAGTTCGATGCCCTGATCTTCGGTTACCGTGCCCACGGTGCGCCGGTCTTCGGCGAGAAGCACGCCGCCGCCCACGGCGCCGCCTATCACCGCCGCTGCGCAACCGCCCAGCATTGCGGCTGCCGCAAGGATCAGGGCCAATCGGGTGGCGCTGGCCGCACGGAATTTTTCAATGCCATTCATCCTGCGAATGCCCTTTCCGTCAGTCATTTCAGCTGCGTCAGCCATCAGTCCACCCCCAAGAGTAAGCAGTCTATCGCGTCACAAAGACAGTGTATGGTGAGTAAATGCACTTCCTGTATGCGCGCGGTGCTTTGCGCGGGCACGCAGATATGGACGTCGTTTTCGACCATGAGTTCCCCAATGGTGCCGCCGTCGCGCCCGGTGAGGGCCACCACCTGCATGCCGGATTCGTGCGCGGCGGTGATCGCAGCCACCACATTGGGAGAATTGCCGCTGGTGGAAATCGCCAGCAGTAAATCCTTCGCATGGCCCAGCGCGCGCACCTGCTTGGAAAACACCTGTTCGTAGGCGTAATCATTGGCGATGGAAGTCAGCGTTGAACTGTCGGTGGTGAGCGCGATGGCCGCGAGGCCCGGGCGCTCTTTTTCAAAACGGTTCAGCAGCTCCGACGAAAAATGCTGGGCGTCGGCCGCCGAACCGCCGTTGCCGCAGGCGAGTATTTTGCCATCGTCCTTCAGGCAATCGACCATGCGCTGCGCAGCTGCGGCGATCGGGCCGGCAAGCGCATCCATGCACTCCAGCTTCAAGTGCGCGCTTTCGGAAAAGTTTTCGGCGACGCGGCTGATTAAGTCCATGCCGCTATTTTGCGCCGATGGCGGGCATTTGTACAGGCCCGGACCCGTCGCGGGCCATGCGGCTAACCGCCAAAGGCGTCACGTATCCATTCGACCGCTGCGTTGTCGTCCGTGCCGGCGAGCAAAACGGCATCAAAACGGCACTGCGGCGTGCGGCCCGCGCCTGCCAGGTAGTGCAACGCGGTGCGCGTGAGCTTGGCGCGCTTGGCGGCGGTGATGCTGGCTGCCGCGCCGCCAAAGCGGTTGGAACCGCGCGCGCGCACTTCCACGAATACCAGCGTCGCGCCGTCGCGCGCGATGAGGTCGATTTCGCCGTAACGAGAGCGGTAGTTGCGCTCGACGATCACCAGGCCCCGGCTTTCGAGGTATTGAGCGGCCCGCGCCTCCGCGGCTTTGCCCCGATTATTCATGCCCTCGCCACGGTCAATACGACCGGGTGGCAGCGGGTTTGCGGGTCGCGGGCTTGTCGGTGGGCGGCTTTGGCGGGGCCGGCTTGATGATAGCGGGCGGTTTATCCGGGGTGGGCGTCACCGGCGCCGGTACGGGGCCGACGGGTGCGTCCGGCAGCGTCGTGCCCAGCCGCGCACTCACCGGTTCGCGCGCAAACTGGCGGTCACGGCCCAACGTTAATTTGCCGGTAACGCCATCCAGAACAATTTCGGTGTGGCGCGCGAGCAGCGCCTGCCCGATGCGCCAGGCGTCGATGCCCAGAGCGTAAAGGCGCTCCAGATCAAGGTCGCCAGCGGAGGCCGCGCGCGGATAAATCATAACGGCCGGGTGATCGCGCTGCAGCAGCCACGGCATGTCGAACACGCGTATGCCGGCGAGATCAACCACGGCAGCCGGGCTGACATCGCCGCCATACGCCTGCGATACGGCATACAGTGCCAACGGTTCAAGGGTGGTGCGCACAGCGCGTGCCTGCTGTGTAGTGAGTGACAAAAACGCCATCTCTGCCGTGCGTGTTTCCACCGCCTGCCGCAGGCGCGTGAGTTCGGCGGGACTGGTGTTGAACAAAAACTCGCCCGCATGCTTGCCGCCGAGCTTGACGAACTCCTCGATGAATACGCAGTTCGCGCGCCGCAGCAACTGGCTTTCACCAACGATGGTGTAGGCGCTGCGGCGCCCCTCTTGATAGGCGAGTTGTGCCGCCTGCTGAGCCTCGGTTTCGATTTGCAGGCTGATGGCGTAAAGATCGGGCTTGTTGGGCAGCGCACCTTTGGGCGCATTCAGCAGCAGCGTCGGCACGCTGATATCCCCTGCCGCCACGGCAGCGGCAGCCGCGCGCAGCAGTGGCCCGATCACCAGCCGCGCGCCAGTTTCCGCGGCCTGTTTGTAGGCGACCACGGCCTGCTTGGCGTCTTCGCCCACTGGATAAACGCGGATCAGCAGCTTGGGCGGGTCGGGAATTTTCGAGGCAGCAAGAAAACCGTCACGCAGCGCCTCGCCGTGGCGCCGGAAAGTGCTGGAATCCACCGGCAGCAGCAGGGCAATATGCGGCGCGTCGACACCGAGCGGCGTGGGCGTTGCCGGGGGCTTGGTGGCTGGCAAGGGCGTGACTGGAGGCGCAGAAGGCGTTTGCGCCCATGCGCTGGTCATCAGACTGGCAACTGCAGCGAGTGCACCGTATAGTAGTGCTGCTCGCCACACGCTGATGAAGTTAAGCCACCGATGACAACTGTCGCCCATGATTCGCCACAAAATTTAGACAGGGCGACATTATATGTAGTGGCAACGCCCATAGGAAACTTGTCGGACATTAGCGCGCGTGCCATCGAAACATTGTCACGTGCAGGACACATTGCCGCCGAAGACACCCGCGTCACCCAGCGCTTGCTGGACCACTACGGCATCAGTGCGCGCCTCATCGCAGTACACGAGCACAACGAACAGCGCGCGGCGGGCGAAATTTTGGCGCTACTGGCCACCGGCGCGAGTGTTGCTCTGGTAAGCGATGCGGGCACGCCGGGCATATCAGACCCCGGAGCGCGGCTGGTGGCGGCGGCGCATGCGGCGGGCTATCGCGTGTGCCCGCTGCCGGGCGCCAACGCAGCGGCGGCGGCAGTATCGGCCAGCGGATTTTTGTCGCCGCATTTCTTGTTCTACGGCTTCCTGCCTGCCCGCGCCAGCGCGCGGCGTGAGGCGCTGAGCGCGCTGGCAGCACAGCCCCACACGCTGGTGTTCTACGAAGCGCCCCATCGTGTTGCCGAGTGCGTGGTCGACTTGGCGGCAACGATGGGCGGCGGCCGTCGCGTGTTGGTCGCGCGTGAACTCACCAAGCTGTTCGAGGAAACGCATGTGTGTGCGTTGAGCGACGCGCCCGAATGGCTAGCGGCCAACGCGCATCGTACGAAGGGTGAATTCGTGCTGGTGGTCGAAGGCGCTGATGCCACCGCGCCCGATGAAGCGGCACTGGATAATACGCTGGCGGTGTTGCTGGAAGAGTTGCCGCTGAAACAGGCGGTAGCGCTGGCGGTGAAGATAACTGGCGGGAGTCGCAATGATTTGTATCAGCGGGCGCTGGCAAAAAAGGGTGAATAAAACGTTTCGGCGGCGCCTTCACGTGGGATCGAACACCGATTAATATTGAAGCCCAATGAAAACTTTGACGATTTCCCGCCCCGACGACTGGCACCTGCATTTGCGCGATGGCAATTACTTGAGCGCGGTGTTACCGGATACCGCAAAACGCTTCGCGCGCGCGATTGTGATGCCGAATCTCAAACCGCCGGTGACGACGGTGGCGCTGGCGCAGGCTTACCGGCAGCGCATTGTGGATGCCATGCCCGCCGGCGCGAAGTTCGAACCGCTGATGACTTTATATCTGACAGATAACACACGGCCTGAAGAAATTATTCAATTAAAACAAATACTTACAGTTAAGGCCGTGAAGTATTATCCGGCGGGCGCGACGACCAATTCCGATGCCGGGGTGACCGATCTTGCGCGTTGTGCGGCCGTGTTCGAGGCGATGCAGGAAGCAGGCGTGCCGCTGCTCACGCACGGCGAGGTGACCGATCCGGCGGTGGACATTTTTGATCGCGAGTGGGTGTTTCTGGAGCGCGAATTGGCGCCGCTGATGGCGCGCTACCCACGCCTGAAAATTGTGTTGGAGCACATCACCACGCGTGAGGCGGCGCAGTTTGTCGCGCAGGCGCCCACGAACATCGCTGCGACAATTACCGCGCATCATCTGTTGCTCAACCGCAATGCGTTGTTCAACGGCGGCATGCGGCCGCACAATTATTGCCTGCCGGTATTGAAGCGCGAGATTCATCGCGAGGCGCTGGTGGCGGCGGCGATTGGCGGCAGCACAAAATTTGTCCTCGGCACAGACAGCGCGCCGCA
Source organism: Burkholderiales bacterium (assembly GCA_005800795.1). GTDB lineage: Bacteria > Pseudomonadota > Gammaproteobacteria > Burkholderiales > SG8-41 > UBA5216. The sequence goes on from SYEN01000001.1 coordinate 10,854, forward strand.
TGCGCGGCATACCAAAGAGACCGATTGCGGCTGCGCGGGTTGTTACACCGCGCACGCGGGCATAGAGCTATATGCCGAGGCATTTGAGGCTGCCGGCGCGCTGGATAAACTCGAAGGTTTTGCCAGTCATCACGGGCCGGATTTTTACGGCCTGCCGCGTAACGGCGACACGATTACGCTGGTAAAAGACGCGTGGCGCGTGCCGATGGATGTGCCCTATGGTGATGATCGCCTGACGCCGTTTCGCGCGGGTGGCGACGTGGCCTGGCGGCTTGTGTCCTGAGCTTGCAACGGGATATTGCAGTACCGGATTTCTCGTAGTGCAACCCCCGAGAGATTGCGTACGGACTTTTGAATCAACGTCTGGCGCACCGCTGTTTTATTCCTTCTGCGTTATCATCGCCGCCATTCTTAAAAGGGGGCAACATGCCAACAAAAATGACGGGTGCGCGGCTGTTCGGACAGATTCTGAAATCGTACGGCGTGACGCATCTGTTTTTCATGGACGCGGTGCTGCGCCGCGCGTTGGCGGAGATGGAGGACACGGGCATTCATCGCATTCTCGGCCATTCAGAGAAAGCCGTGGCGTACATGGCCGATGGCTACGCGCGCGTATCGGGCCGGCCCGGTGTGGTGCTGGCGCAATCGGTGGGCGCGGCCAATCTCGCCGCAGGCATGCAGGATCCGTATCTCGGCCATTCGCCGGTGGTGGCGATTACCGGCCGCCATATCAACACCATGCAATATCGCAATGCGTATCAGGAAATCGATCACCAGCAACTGTTTTCGGCGGTGACCAAAATGCACGCGAAAGTCGAGTCATTGGAGCAGATTCAGTTGCTCATGCGTCAGGCGTTTCGCGAGGCGACGACCGGCACGCCGCGCCCGGTACATCTGGACATGGCGGGGTATGCGGGCGACGCGATCACGCCGCTCATCGGCGAATTTGATGTCGCGGCCGACGAAACGCATACGCGCTTTCCGGCTTTTCGTCCGGCTCCTGATTCCACAGCCGTGTTGCGCGCGGCGGCAGCGATCAAGGCGTCGTTGCGGCCGGTGATCGTGGCGGATCGAGGGGCGATGATTTCCGATGCCGGGGCGGCGATCGCGAGGCTTGCCGAAAAAATTCAGGCGCCGGTGGTCGCCACGCCCGACGCGAAAGCCATCCTCACCGAGAATCATCCCCTGTTTTTCGGCACCATGGGCTTGTATGGCCGCAGCGGCGGCAACCACATCGTGAGCGAAGCCGATCTGGTGATTTACTGCGGCAGCAATGCCAGCGATCACACCACCGGCGTTTACAAAATGCCGAAGGACGGCACACCGATCATCCAGATTGACATTGATCCGGTGGAAATCGGCCGCAACTACAGCAATGTCATCGGCGTACATGCGGATGTGCGCACGGCGGTGGATGCACTGATGGTTTCCGCCGAGGGCGCGCGGCGCGATGCGTGGCTGGCCGCTGCGCGCGCGCATGCCGCCGCGTGGGCTGCCGAAGCGGAGAAATACCGATCATCGGATGCAGTGCCGATAAATCCTGGCCGCTTGTGCAAGGAATTGACGGAGCTGCTGCCGAAGGACGCGATTCTTTTTGCCGACACCGGCTTTGCCGCGCTGTGGACCAACACCATGGTTTATTTCAATCATCCGGCGCAACGTTATTTTCGCGCGGCAGGTTCACTGGGCTGGGCGTTTCCGGCGGCGCTCGGCGGCAAGTGCGGCGCGCCCGATAAACCTGTGGTGTGTTTCACCGGCGATGGGGGTTTTTACTATCACCTGCCGGAACTCGAAACCGCGCGCCGCCGCAAAATCAAGACGGTGACCATCGTCAATAACAACAAAAGCCTCGCGCAGGGTCTGAAAAATCTGACGATTTCCTACGGCAATACGCCCGCGCCCAACCGCATGGACGAGTGCTACGAATTCGTTGAGACTGACTTTGCGCAAATCGCGCGCGCGTTTGGCTGCATGGGATTGGTGGTCGACAAGCCGGGCGACTTCAAGAAAGCGTTCGAGCAGGCGATGGCCTCCGAATTACCGGCGGTGATAGATTGCCGCACGGAGTTTGCGGCGCAGGCGCCGGCACCATGGGTGCCAGCATAGGGAGTGAAGGATGCAGGGGGGCAACCTTTAAGGGGTGGTATAGAGGATGCCGGGTTTGTTGTCGGGTTCTCAAAGGCAGGCCCGGCGGTGCGCCGTTTTGTTGGCGTTCAAGATCGCTAAGAACGAGCCGGTGTGAGGTTTTGGCGCACGGCAACTACACCGGGGCCAATTCTTCCAAATCCCACCTTGGCCGGACCGTAAACGCCCGCGCAGCTTGTGGGGTGGCTGCCGAGCCCAGCCGCAGCCCACCCGCCAGAGCGATCATCGCGCCGTTGTCCGTACAAAGTTCCAGGGGAGGATAAAACACACGGCAACCCACGGCCGTGGTTTTTGCCGTGAGTTGTTCGCGCAGCCACTGGTTTGCACCGACGCCACCTGCTATAACTAATTGATTTAATTCAGTTTTTTTTAACGCTGCCAGTGCCTTGGCGACTAGCACGTCGACAGCGGCTGATTGAAATTCTGCGGCGAGATCGGCTTTGTCGGTATCGCTGAGTGCTTTGCCGCGCAAGGCGGTGAGTACGGCAGTTTTCAGGCCGCTAAAGCTGAAGTTGAAGTCGCCGCTATTGAGCATCGGACGAGGGAGCTTGAATTTGCCAGGCTTGCCGAGTCCGGCCAATCGGGCAATTTCTGGGCCACCGGGATAGCCCAAGCCGAGCAGCTTCGCGGTTTTGTCGAA
>SYEN01000174.1 GCA_005800795.1 Burkholderiales bacterium
AATTACAGAAAGGATGTTGCACTAACGTCGCATCGACATTGGCAATGGGATGCACCACCACAGGAGAGCTCAAAGAAGAAGAAAAATTCGTTGGTGTAATCCAACAATCGCAAAAGGTTTCTTATTACGGCGACGCTCCATCCAAACTTTGGATGGGACTGGGATTGATTGGTGGGTTGGTTTCCGCTGCCGCATATACGCCCAATACGACGAACCTATACGATGTCTTGGTTAGCGGAAAGACGAGAAACGTTACGAATGACGACGATTGGCCTGTAGGTACGTGCGTTGAAATCGTCCCTAGCACCAAGCTGATTTTGGGTTCGTTTCCCGAGGCCAAAATCTCACGGTCCGACAAATGCTAATGCTTTACACGCCGGTCGGAACGTGTAGCGGTTCCGATCTACGTCTGCGCCAACAACTCCTCCACCGCCGCCAGCTTAGCCCGCTCGATAGCTTTCCCCGCCAACGAGGTCTTCACCGGCAACCGCGCATCGCGCGGTGACAGCACGGCGATTTCGATTTCCACGCCGTCGTCGTCGATAGTAAAGAGCGGCACGGTGATGCGAGCGTCGCCGCTGTAGAGAGTGGTTTGATCGGCTTCGTAATCCGCGCCCAAGTCAATCAGGTGCAGTTCAACGCCTTTGATGTCGTCGGTGAACAACTGCAACTGGATGCCGGCATATTTGCCAGCGATGCCGGAGAGCACGTTGCCCACCAGATGCGGGTTGAATTTGTCGAGTGCGGTCATGGCGCGTACGGCGATTTCGCGGAGTTCGGTGAGTTGCTCGCGGTGGGCGTCGGGGTGGTAAATCTCGCGGTATTCTCGCAGCGCGACATCGATTTCGTCGTTGCCGGGCAGGTTGCGGGTGTCGGCTACACCGGCCTGACGCGCGGCTTTGCGTTTGGCGAGACCGTGGTCTTCGATGCCGTCTTCGGCCATGATGCGCGCGGCCAGATGGGCGATGCGGTTACGCTCGTCGTTCCGCGACATTTTAAAATAGTCAATTAAAACAATTGGTTACGTGCGCTATCCGGGGCGGGTGCGGGGGTGCTGCCGGGCGCACCCTCGGTCGGGGTTCCACCTTCGCCACGCGGACCGTTTTCCTGATACACAGCGTCGGTACCGGAGCCGACCAAGCCCGGCGGCGCGTCAAGTGGGACTTCGGCCACACCTTTCAGCACGGCGCCCATGTAGCTGATCCAGATCGGCAACGCGACCGAGCCGCCGGTTTCGTTGCGGCCCAGCGTTTTGGGCTGGTCGTAGCCGACCCACGCCACGGCGACCAGCTCGGCGTTGTAGCCGCCGAACCATGCATCGAGAAAATCATTGGTGGTGCCGGTTTTGCCGGCGAGGTCGCCGCGGCCCAGTTTCATCGCCGACGCGGCAGTGCCAAAGCGCACCACGTCGCGCATCATGTTGGTCATGATGTAGGCGTTGCGCTCGTCAATGACTTTTTCAGCATTCTCTTTGGCGCGTACGGGTTTTTCGGTGTAGAGCACCGTGCCTTTGCTGTCCTCGATGCGCTGAATGAAATAGGGTTTGACGCGGAAGCCGCCGTTGGCGAACACCGAGTAGCCGCCGACCATTTGCATCGGTGTGACGTTGCCCGCGCCCAGCGCCATGGTGAGATACGGCGGGTGCATTTTGGCCTCGAAGCCAAAGCGCGTGATGTAGTCCTGCGCATACTTGGTGCCGATGGCTTGCAGGATACGGATGGACACCAGATTCTTTGAGCGCACCAGTGCCTGCCGCATGGAAATCGGGCCGTCGTAAGTGCCGTCGTAATTCTTGGGTTCCCATGCTTCGCCGCCGGTTTGCGCGGCTGAAAACGTTAACGGCGAATCGTCGATGACGGAGCCGGGGCCGAAGCCTTTTTCCAGCGACGCGGAGTAAATGAACGGCTTGAAACTGGAGCCAGGCTGGCGCAGCGCCTGTGTGGCGTGGTTAAACTGCGAACGCGCGAAATCAAAGCCGCCCGCCAACGCGCGAATGGCGCCGTCGCGCGGATCGGCTGAAAGCAGCATGGATTCCACCGCCGGCAGTTGAGTGATGGCCCAGCGTTTTTTGTCGTCGGCCTGCACGCGGATAATGGCGCCACGGCGGATGCGCAGGTTGGGACCGGCTTTGTCGGTTAACGCTTCGGCAGCGAACTTCAATCCGGCGTCAGTGATTTCAATATGCTCGCCGTTACGGCGGTAGGCCTTGATGCGTTGGCGCGAGACCTCGGTGACCACTGCCGAGTAGATGTCCTCACTGTCGAGATAATCTGTAAGCACGAAGTCCAGCGTTTCTTCGGTGGCATTGGCCGGGAGTTCGGCGTAGGCCTCAGGACCGCGGTAACCATGGCGCCGGTCGTAGGCGAGCAGGCCCGAACGCAAGGCGGCGTTGGCCGCCGTCTGGTGAGTGACGAAAATAGTGGTATAGACCTTCAGGCCCATCGCGTAGGCATTTTCCTTGTATCGCTCATACATGGCCTGGCGAACCATTTCGGCGATGTAGTCGGCCTTGGTGGCGAATTCGTTCAGCTCGTTTTTGATGGCCAGCGGCTGCTTGTCGGCGTTGGCCTGTTCCTCGGTGCTGATCACATTTATCTCTCGCATGCGCCGCAGCACATATTGCTGGCGCTGCTTGGCGCGTGCCGGGTTCGCCACGGGGTTGAATATCGATGGACCTTTGGGCAAGCCGGCCAGCATGGCGATCTCTGCCAACGACAGCCCTTCCAACGGTTTGCCGTAGTAAATGCGCGCGGCGGAAGCGAAACCGTACGCGCGCTGGCCCAGGTAAATCTGGTTGATGTAGAGCTCGAGGATTTGTTCTTTGGTCAGGCTGGATTCAATTTTGAACGCCAGCAGCATTTCATTGACTTTGCGCGTGATGGTTTTCTCGCGCGTTAAAAAGAAGTTGCGCGCGACCTGCATGGTGATGGTGGATGCGCCTTGTCGCGGGCCGATGTGTGTAAAGTTGGCGATAGCCGCGCGGGCCACACCCATATAATCGACGCCTTTATGCTGAAAATAGCGCTCGTCTTCGGCGGCCAGAATGGCATCCACCAGTGACTTTGGCACTTGCTTGATGGACACCACCGAGCGGCGTTCTTCGCCAAATTCCCCAATTAACTTACCTTCGGCGCTGTAGATGCGCAGAGGAACCTTTGGCCGGTAATCGGTGACGATATCCAAGGCTGGCAGGGTGGGCCAAATCACGGCGGCGGCAAAGCCCAACAATAGGGCTTTTGCGAAAATACCTACGACCACCAGTAATAGGGGATACAGCAACCAGCGAGCAGACATTTAGCGGTGGCCTTACAGTGGATATCTTCTGAAAATTCCGGTACTTAGGCGCTTTTCTTTATAGGACACTTGAATGTCTACCAACGCCAAAATTTACAAGCTACACTATATCCCAGAATGTGAATATGATTTAAGCCTGTGGAGTCTGTAGTGCATTTCCTGCTGCGCTGACATCAACAGACATTGTTGTTTGGACCAAACTGGTTGCGTTTAACCCTTAAAGCTTATTGGTAGGCGAAAACTTCCGAATGCCTATTCCCAAAGTCAAATTCTCCGGTGTGCTTGACGCCGTCGAAGGACTGTTCAAGGCCAAGACGCCGCCATTGATCGGCATGGATATCAGTACGTCTGCCGTCAAAATGGTGGAACTCTCAGATTCCGGCAACAGGATGTATCGCATTGAGCGGTATGCTATTGAACCGCTGCCCAAGGATTCGGTGGTGGAAGGCAAAATCAACAATTTGGATGCGGTCGGCGAAGCGGTCAAGCGGTGTCACAACCGGTTGGGCAGCGGCATCAAGAATGTCGCCATTGCGCTTCCCAATGCGGCGGTCATTACCAAGAAAATTCTGGTGCCCGCCGGTTTGACCGAGGAAGAGATAGAAGTTCAAGTAGAAACCGAGGCCAATCAATATATTCCGTTCTCGCTGGATGAGGTTAACCTTGATTTTCAGGTGCTCGGCCCCGCGCCCGGAAGTGAAGAAGACGTTGAAGTTCTTATCGCCGCTTCGCGCAAGGAAAAAGTCGAGGATCGCGTGGCGGCCACCGAAGTCGCCGGCCTGAAAGCGGTAGTGGTAGACGTGGATCTGCTGGCCGCCCAAGCTGCATACGAGCTGATCGAGTCGCAGCTACCGGACAAGGGGCTGGAGCAGAACATTGCCATTGTGGACGTCGGGGCGACATTTACGACGGTCAATGTCCTGCGCAATGGACAGTCGATCTACCTGCGTGAGCAACCGTTTGGCGGCGCGCAATTGACGCAGGAAATCCAGGACAAATTCGGCCTCTCGCTCGAAGAAGCGGAAGTCGCCAAGCGCTCCGGCGGGCTCCCCGACAATTACGAAACTGATGTGCTGAATCAATTTATGGAAACCTTCGGACTGGAAGTCGCACGCGCCCTGCAGTTCTTTTTTACGTCGACCCAATATAATCAGGTCAATCACATCGTGCTGTCCGGCGGTTGCGCCGCCCTGCCGGGTGTGGATGCCGTGGTGGCTCAGCGCACGCAGGTGAACACCCTGATCGCCAATCCATTTGCCAACATGGCGCTTTCAAGCAAGGTGCGGCCCAAATCACTGCAGCAGGACGCCCCCTCCATGATGGTGGCGTGCGGGCTGGCGCTGCGGAGGTTCGACGCATGATGCGCATTAACCTTCTGCCGCATCGCGAAGCGAAGCGCAAGCAGCAACAACAGCAGTTTTTCATCGCGCTGGGGGTGGTGGTAGCC
>SYEN01000175.1 GCA_005800795.1 Burkholderiales bacterium
AGCCGCCGAAGGCGAGGCCCACCAGCGGATGCGCAATGTCTTTGATCGACGCGCCGTTGGCCGCCGACTGCAACAACACGTAGAAAAACCCCGCCACGCCGAGCAGCCCCAAGCCCACCACCAGCAAGCCGGTGATGGCGCCGCCGCGAAAAGCGATATGCAGCGCCTCATTCAGGCCTTTGCGCGCGGCTTCGGCGGTGCGAACATTCGCACGCACAGAGACGTTCATGCCGACTACGCCAGCCAAACCCGACAGAAACGCACCGATGGCAAAGCCGATGGCGGTTTTCATTTCGAGGAAAGCCGCCATGGCGATAAACAGCACCACGCCGACAATGGCGATGGTTTTGTATTGCCGCCACAAATAAGCCGTCGCGCCCTGATGAATGGCCAAGGCAATTTCGCGCATGCGGTCATTGCCATCCGGTTGGCTGATGACCTGCTTGGCCCACAGCCCGCCAAAGACGATGCCAACGATCGCGCATGCGATGGCCAGCGTTAGTCCGTTATATGCATTCATGTGCTACGTCTCCCTATCGACAGAAATTACAGTAAGTGTTTGATTTAAATAGAAAATTAATTCAAGGCGGTAAAGATTTTGTCGCGTATCGCGTCCACCGTGCCCAAGCCCGCGATGTGTGCGTAGCGCGGCGCCCGCTTATCGCCGCTTTTTGACCAATCGACGTAGTATTTCACCAGTGGCTGGGTTTGTTCACGGTACACCGCAAGCCGTGCTTTAACCGTGGCTTCGGCGTCGTCCGGGCGCTGCACCAGCGGCTCGCCGGTGAGGTCGTCCTTGTCTGCCACCTTGGGCGGATTGAATTCGATGTGGTAGCTGCGGCCCGATGCCATGTGCACGCGCCGACCGCTCATACGGCGCAGGATTTCGGTGTCAGGCACTTCAATTTCGACCACGTGATCAAGATCCACGCCCGCACTGCGGAGCGCCTCGGCCTGTGGCAAGGTGCGCGGAAAACCATCCATGATGAAGCCCTTGGCGCAATCGGCAGCCTTGATGCGTTCCTTGACCAGCGCGATGACCAGCGCGTCGGGCACCAGCGCGCCCTTGTCCATATAGCCCTTGGCTTCCAGGCCCAGCGGCGAACCGGCGCGGATCGCCCCGCGCAGCATGTCGCCGGTAGAAATCTGGGGAATGCCAAACTTGGCCATATGAAACTGGGCCTGCGTGCCTTTACCCGCGCCGGGTTGGCCAAGAAGCAAAATGCGCATGGTTAAAAACTGAATAAAAACAATGGGTTATAATAAAGCTACCGACGTGGCACTGTACTCGAGCGGGGTGCTGCGGAGACCGGCGCGGATGGCCAGCCCCGCGTCAATCCGGTCTGCCCAGCCAAAATTGTTTTAATAATGAACGGATTATACCGTAGCACGCGTGCCCGAGTCATCCGCCAGCGCCGCGCCAATACAGGGCCGGCAGGTCTGCCAGTGCCGCGCCGGGTAGCCGGTCAAACGATTTTTTCGTTCGGATTGGCGATTTTGCGCATCGGCGCGTAACGTTCAGACTTCACGCGCAGCGGGTGCCGCGCGTCCGAGCTGTCCCAACTTGGTTCGTCGATCTCGTCGAACGCTTCGCGCAGGCGTTGGCCCCAAGTATCACGGATCATACGGAAATACGGGTTGCTGTCATCGATGCACACGATGCGGTCGCTTGCCAGTGTGCCTTCGCGGTAGACCAGCAGATCCAGCGGCAGGCCCACGCTCAGGTTGGCTTTCAAAGTGGAATCCATCGACACCAGCGCGCACTTGGCCGCAGTATCCAGTGGCGTGGTAGGCACGATCAGGCGGTCGAGCACCGGCTTGCCATATTTGGATTCGCCGATCTGGAAATACGGCGTCTCGCGCGTGGCCTCGATGAAATTCCCTGCCGGGTAGACAAGAAACATGCGCATGGCCTCGCCCTTGATCTGGCCGCCGAGGATCAGCGAAGCGTTGAAGTCGATGCCCGCCTTTTGCAGCGATTCGCCGTGGTCGTGTTTCACGCGCCGCACCGTCGAACCCAGCACGCGCGCAACATCGAACATGCTGGTGGCGTTCCAGATGGTCAACGGCCCGCCAACGCCGGGTTCACCCTGCTCACTTTCACGTGGCACCGATTCCACCTGAAACATTTCGCGCACCGACTGAGAAACCGAAAGATTGCCCGCCGACAGCATCACGATAAAGCGATCGTTTGGCTTTTCATACACAATCATTTTGCGAAACGTGCTGATCTGGTCGAGCCCCGCGTTGGTGCGCGAATCCGACAAAAACACCATGCCCGCGTCGATGTGGATACCTACGCAATACGTCATCACGAATTCCTTGCTGTCTTTATTGCTGGTTTGCGACGGCTTGTGACGCGTTCACGGTCACACTGACATCCATACGCTCGCCAGAGCCGCCCTTGCGCATGCCGCGCACCGGCGAAGCGTCCAGAAAATCCCGCCCCACGGCCAGCCGACAGTATGCCTCACCCGCAAACGCATGGTGTGTGGCATCGAAACTTACCCAGCCGCGCCCTGCGATCCACACGTCGGCCCAGGCATGACTTGCCGCATGGTTTGCGTCGCTGGCCTCGTCCAGGTTGCCTGCGTCTATATAGCCGCTAACGTAGCGCGCGGGCAGGCCCGCCTGCCGCGCGCAGGTGATAAAAATGTGTGCATGGTCCTGACACACGCCGCGCCCTTGTGCCAGTGCCTCGGCGGCAGTGTGCTCGACATCGGTGGCGCCGGTTTCGTAACGCACCCGCGCGTGAATCTCGTGCATCAGGGCATCGAGCGCGGCATCTTTGTCGCTGGCCGCGGCCAGTGGGCGCGACATTTCCGTCAGTGCCGCATCGGGCTGCGTAAGTGGCGTCGGCACCAGAAACGATTCCACCGGCACCGAGGCCACATCGGTGATGGCCTCGCCCGGCTTCAGGGTGGTTTCCACCACGCCGCGGGCGCGGATGCGCAGGTTCTGGTGTGCGCTGTCAAGCGACATGACATGTACCACGTTGCCAAACGCGTCGGTCTGCCGCCAGCGCACGCCGGGGCTTTCAATATCCCACTCGACGGTACGTTGCCCCGCATCCGCGCGCGGCGTCAGACGCAGATACTGGATGCAATAGCGCGCCGGCGTTTCATACTGATACACCGTGTCGTGCAGAATGGTGAGTTTCATGGCGTTCGCCCCGGCCGGGTGATGTGTGTCATGGCACCAGAAAATCTGCGCTGATGCGGTTACCGAGATCGGCTGTTCGTCCCAGAAAATCCGTCAGTTTTCCATGCAAGCCATTTGCCAGAATGGTATCGATGCGGGCAAAGTGCAGTTCGGCATGGAGCTCGCCGGCGCGCCGTTCGGTTTCCGCCGACTGACTGTTGGCGATGATTTTTAGCGTGGCATGGACTTCCTCCATACAGGCTCGCAATGAACGCGGCATGTCGGCACGCAGCACCAGCAGCTCGGCCACGCGTTCGGACGTGATTACATCGCGGTAAACGCGGCGGTATATTTCAAACGCCGACACTGAGCGCAGCAGCGCTCCCCATTCGTAGTACTCATTACCGGGGCTGGGTTCCGGCGCCAGCGGGTCGTATTTCACATCCAGAATACGCGCGGTGTTGTCGGCGCGCTCGAGGAATGTGCCGAGCCGGTTGAAGTAGAACGCTTCATCGCGCAACATGGTGCCGAAGGTCACGCCGCGCGACAGATGCGAACGGAATTTCACCCGGTCAAAGAACTCCGCCAGCCCCGCGCCCTGTAACTGCGCGGTGGTGATCTTGCGCATGTCCAGCCAGGTGGCATTTAACGTTTCCCACGATTCCGAGGTAATCGCGCCCCGCACCGCATGCGCATTTTCGCGCGCGCTGCGCAGGCAGGTACGTATCGACGAAGGGTTATCTTCGTCCAGCACCATGTAGCGTACGACATTGACAGCCGAAAATGCGCCGTATTTTCCTGGTACGCCTCGTCCAGCCCATTGGCGGACAGCGCCGCGCCCCAATAGCCGCTGACGCCCGTGGTCGGCAGTAGCGACATGCGATAGGTCACGTCAAGCAGGCGCGCCACGTTCTCGGCGCGTTCCGTGTAGCGCGACATCCAGTAAACCGAGTCGGCGGTGCGCGACAGCATGTTTAACCCGTCACCGGGCCGCGCACGACCCAAGTGTCCTTG
>SYEN01000176.1 GCA_005800795.1 Burkholderiales bacterium
ACCGATGTATGCGAACTGCCGCTGCTGGTGGATGTCGACACCGGCTGGGGGGGCGCGTTCAACATCGCGCGCACGGTGAAGTCGCTGATCAAATATGGTGCGGGCGCCATGCACATCGAAGATCAGGTCCAGCAAAAACGCTGCGGCCACCGGCCCAACAAAGAGATTGTCAGCAAGGCCGAGATGGTAGACCGCATCAAGGCCGCCGTCGACGCCAAGACCGACAGCAACTTCGTGGTGATGGCGCGCACCGATTCACTGGCGGTGGAAGGGCTGAACGCCGCGGTAGATCGCGCCTGCGCCTGTGTGGAGGCCGGCGCCGACATGATTTTCCCCGAAGCCATCACCGAGCTGAGCATGTACAAACAATTCGCTGATGCGGTGAAAGTGCCCATCCTCGCCAACATCACCGAGTTCGGCAAAACGCCGCTGTTCTCCACGCAGGAACTCGGCAGCGCGAACGTGGCCATGGCGCTCTATCCGCTATCGGGTTTTCGCGCCGCGAACGCCGCAACGTTGAATATTTTTCAGGCGCTGCGCAAAGATGGCCACCAGAAAAACGTGGTGGACGCCATGCAGACGCGCGATGACCTTTATGACTACCTCGACTATCACGCGTTTGAAGGCAAGCTCGATGCGCTGTTCGCGCAGGGGAAGAAATAGCTGACGGTGCTGGATAGCTTTACGTAAGTATCTGTTTTAATTGAATATTTTTAAGGCGTTCTTGCGCGCCTGCGCCGGGCTAACGCAGCTCACCGCACCGCGCGACGCCTCGCCTTGATGGCAACAATCAACCATGAACCACCAAAAATGGATGTGTATCCTGTGTGGCTTTGTCTACGAGGAAGCGCTCGGCATTCCTGACGAGGGCATCGCCCCCGGCACTCGCTGGGACGACGTGCCGGAAGACTGGACTTGCCCGCACTGCTCGGCGACCAAAGCCGATTTTGAGATGGTGGTGGTGCAGGGGTAGCGTCGGCTGGCGCTACCCAAGGTCGCGCGCTTTCCTAACTCCGAAAATCCGCGTTTCGCCGATCCAGCATCCGCAGCAGCGCGGGCCAGTCGCGGTGACCGATATCGGGTCGTGGCCGGTTAACCTGCGCGCTGGTGCGCTCCACCGTCGCTTGGGAAATCAGCGAAATCTTGTCTCGCCCGGCCGCCATGGCGTCCACCTGAATGCGGCAAGACATTTCCATGTTGTACATCAACATGAACGCGTCGCGCACCGTTTTGCCCAGCGTCAGCAGGCCGTGATTGCGCAACACCATGCAACGGCTGGTCGGCCCCAGGTCGTACGCGAGCCGCTCACGCTCGTCCATGTCCAGCGCGATGCCTTCGTAGTCGTGGTATGTCACGTTATCGACGATGCGCGCGGAGTGCTGGCTCAGCGGCAAGATGCCTTCCGTCATCGCCGCCACCGCGATGCCCGCGCGCGTATGCGTATGCAGCACGCACAGCGCATCGGCGCGCGCTTCATGGATGCAACCGTGAATGACGAAGCCCGCCTTGTTCACACCCATGCCGGTGATGTCCTCGATCACATTGCCCTCGTGATCGATCTTCACCAGATTCGACGCGGTTACTTCATCGAACATCAGACCATAAGCGTTGAGCAAAAAATGCTCCGTACCCGGCACCCGCGCGGAAAAGTGCGTGAGGATAATATCCGTCATGCCGTAAATCGTCGCCAGATGGTAGGCAGCGGCCAAATCCGTGCGCACCTTCCATTCGGCTTCGCTGACGCGGTCTTTTACCGAGGGTTGTTTTCTGGCTCTACTGGATAGTTTTGTTACGGGCATGGTGGCTCCTGAAATACGGGTTGGAATAGATTGATTGGCGCAACGATAGAACTCACAGGCTTAGCCAGAGATACATGGCTTTATTGGAAGCAACGGCACTGTTGGCCAGCGGCTGTAATTGACTGATGAAGGATTGGGCTTCGCCCTGACCCCAGCCGTCCATTTCGAGTTCTTCGGTTGCGCACCATTTCTTTGCAACTGATTTGAAAGATTCTGGTGAAAGCGACGCGAATGCGGATAAAACCCTAGCAGGAAATTTGAATACCCATGGGCCTTCTTCCTGATTGCCGCCTGCAAGCATAAACTCAGAGCTAAGGGCTACAGCCTCTTCGACAGAGTTGGATTGGCCAGAAATGCAAAAATATAGCGTGGAAAGTTTGATTGTTTCGACGCCCTTCCATCCTTTCAAACAAGGCCATTGTTCTGCTGGGCGAATAGACTCTCCAATCGTGGGGCCGTCGTCATCGCTTGCAACTACGAAATCACTCAAAATACCCATAGGCGTTCCTCGATGTTCAAGTTATTTTATGCAGCAAAGCGCCGCATAAAATCCAAAGCGATAGCTGGATAATAGCCCTATGGACAGATATTGAAAATTATATATAACAATGGATTACGTATCATTCCGCCATTTTCAATACATGTCATGTAATTTTGGCACGAAAAATAACAGACAGCTTTCAACATCAAGAAAGCAAAACCTCGGACATTTCGAAGGCCGGCCACATTGGCGCTATCGCGGGCACGCAGGGGAAAGGAAACCAGCAGGAAAGTAGAAGGCTCGGAAGAATGGCGCGGCAAACCCACGCGCAGCGTAGCTCCGCCAATCCAGCCCGGAATAATCCTCAAACGCCAGGTTGAGGGTGGCCGCCGCTGGTTCGCATCAGGCACGCCCCGGAGGCCTCGCGCGGGGCGCGCGCAACAGCGAACTCGAACACAGCAGCCGGATCAGTCGATAGTTTGAGAATCCATCCCGGACCGGATCAACGAAGTGCGTTCAGTTGACGCCCGCCGTCGGCATGCGTCAATGTACTTTTTGTACGATTTTGTGTATCAAATTGGCGTCGAGATTTTGCTAACGCCTTGGCCGCGCCCGTGTGAATGGCAAAAAAGCCTTGTAAATCCGCACGTTCGGAAGCTCACTCAAAGTGGTACGGTAAAATGGTCGCTTACCGAAATCGTGCCAGCTTCTTATTCGCAACATGCAACTCTACGCCATAGGCCTTAACCACCAGACCGCGCCGCTCAACGTGCGCGAACAAGTGGTTTTTCACGCCGAGCGTTTGGTGGGGGCGCTGAACGACTTGGTGGCACGGCGGCCGGTGCAGGAAGCGGCGATTGTTTCCACCTGCAACCGCACCGAGATTTATTGCCACGCCGAGGAGCCGCGCGCGGCGGTGGACTGGATGGCGGCGTACCATCAGCTGAAGCCCGCGCAGATCGAGCCCTATCTTTACAAGCTGCCACAGGAACGCGCGGTGAAGCACGCGTTTCGCGTGGCGAGCGGGCTGGATTCGATGGTGGTGGGCGAGCCGCAACTTCTCGGCCAGTTCAAGGA
>SYEN01000177.1 GCA_005800795.1 Burkholderiales bacterium
AACGGAAACAGGATGCTGTGTTTGAGTTGTTCCACCACCACGCACTTGGCGAGAATGCTGGCGCCCGCGCCGCCGTGCTCCTCAGGCACTTCCAGGCCCACCAGACCGGCGGCGCGCGCCTTGTCCATGAGCTGCTTTTCAAGTTCTGGAGGCAGCAGCGGCATGTCCGTGTAGCCGCGTTCGGCTTCGCGCCGGATCACCAACGGTTCGTGCGGAATCAGCTCGCGTGCAGTGAAGCGTGCGGCGGCATCGCGCAGCAAGCGAAGTTCTTCGGGAAGTTCAAAATCCATGGTTCTTGTTCCGCTGGGGTTTACTTGGTATTGTCGCTACAGAATTGAAGCCAGCGTGGATTTTGCCATAGCGGCTGCGTCACGCAGCGCAATAGTTGCCTTGAACTTTTGAACTGTCATTCCCGTTTGTGCTGGAAGGATAGTTTGAATGGATATGAAGTTCACAAAAAAGCCGGCGAGCCAGCCATGAAAATGATTTCCCCCGACCGCGTGCAATTGTCCGCCGAAGAAGCGAGCACGCTATCCATCAACGCGCTGAAAAAGGCCGGCTTTGACGACGAACAGGCCGGCGTAATCGCCGGGCACGTGCTGGATGCGGCGCTGTGCGGCTATGAATACTCCGGCTTGCCCAAATTGCTGAACGTGTTCGAGCACAAGAACCTGCGTCAGCCGCGCCGCAAGTTGCGCGCGCTTCACGAGACGCCGGTGTCGGCGATGATCGACGGCGGCAATAATTGCGGCATGTATACGCTGATGCGTGCAGCGGAAATGGCCATTGAGCGCGCGCAGCAGCACGGCTTCAGTGTGATCGGCATGAACAACAGCTGGATGAGCGGGCGCGGTGCAATCTTTGTCGAAACTATTGCGCGCGCCGGGTTGATTGGCATTCACACGGTGAGTTCCACGCGACATGTCGCGCCGCCGGGTGGCGCACAAGCAGCGTACGGCACCAATCCGCTGTCGTTCGGGTTTCCGACAGTGGGCGATCCTTTTGTGATCGACATGGGCACTTCGGCTTTCATGTCCACTGACCGTCAGTTTCGCGAGCGGCGTGGCGAACAACTTCCCGAAGGTGTCGCGATTGACGCGCAAGGCAAGCCCACGCGCGATCCCACGGCCATGCGCAATGGCGGCGCGCTGCTGGCGTTTGGCGGCTACAAGGGGTTTGCGATGGCGATGGCAGCGCAGGCGTTGGGCGTGTTCGGTGGCTCCGGCACCGATCAGGAAAAAAACTACGGATATCTGATGATGGCGATGAAGCCGGATTTGTTGCTGCCGCTGGCGGAATACCGCAAGCAGCTCAGCGAAAACCTCGCGCGCATCAAGTCCACGCCGCGTCTGCCGGGTGTGGAGTACATCCGCCTGCCTGGCGAGCGTTCGTTCAGGGAGCGCGAGCAACGCTTGCGTGACGGCATTGTGATCGACAAATTTATTTACGACGCGCTGCTGGCGGTGCCTGCGGGACAACTGCCGCCGTTGTTGTAACCTATTCAAAAAATATCAATTAAAACAAATACTTACGTTATGTCTGCGTTTGGTGTGCGCCACGGCTTGGTGGTGGGGGCATGACACCGGCCACGCCCGTTACACCCTTGGCGCACGGGCGCAGCGCGCTCGACTGGACGCTGCTCGCCGCGCTGGTGGCGATGTGGGGTTCGTCGTTCATGTTCATCAAGCTCGGCGTGGCGACAGTACCGACGGCGACGCTGGTGGCGGCGCGGCTGGTTCTCGGCGCGCTGATTCTATTGGTGGTGGTTTATGCGCGCGGTGCGCGGCTGCCGCCGATGGATCGTGCACACGGCCGCGTGTGGGGCAATTACCTGATCCTCGCGCTGCTCGGCAATTGCATTCCCTTCACCACGATTACCTGGGGCCAGCAGCGCGTCGATAGCGCGCTCGCGGGCATCCTGATGGCGGTGATGCCGCTGGCGACCCTGCTGCTGGCGCATTTTTTTGTGAAGGGCGAACACATGACGCGTCATCGCGCAATGGGGTTTGCCCTCGGCTTCGCCGGCATCGTAGTGTTGATGGGGCCTATGGCGCAGGAGACCCTTGGCGGCGCAACGGGCACGCTGGCTCTGTTATCGCAGATTGCCATTCTGGTCGGCGCGCTGTGTTACGCTGGCAACAGCGTGCTCACTCGGATTCTGGCGCGCGGCGATGATGCGCTGGTGGCGTCCGCCGCCATGCTGTTGATCGCCAGTATCATCGCGCTGCCGGTGGCGCTGGTGGTGGATCAGCCGTGGCGCCTGGGCCCGTCGGCGTCGTCGTTCTGGGCGATATTCTGGCTGGGCGTGGGGCCGACGGCCATTGCCACCGTGGTCTATTTCAAGCTGATCGCCTTGGCTGGACCGACGTTTATGTCACTGGTGAACTATATGAGCCCCGCAGTGGCGGTGTTTCTGGGCGTGGCACTGCTGGGCGAGACGCCGGGCTTGCATGCCTACATTGCGCTGGGACTTATCCTGCTGGGGATCGCGGTCTCGCAATGGCGAAGGCGCACCTGACCCTTGAAATTGCCGTCAGAACCCCAAATTTCGTATTGCGGGCGGATTTTCGTCCCGTTCGAACCAGCGTATAGGCAAGCGTGAAAAATTCACGGTATTCCGGTGCAAACTGTAACCGCCGGACACGCACCGCGTTAGTGGAACTGTTGGGCTGGCAAAACTGACATTCCACTCAACGCGTCACGGCATCACTGAAGGAGGTGGCTCATGAACGTGGTTTACAACAGCGACAATTACTACGTGGTCGAGTATGCCGACCGGCGCGGTTTCGAGCTGGTGGACAAGCACAGCCGCCGCAGCACTTTTTTCCAGGGCGATGTCGCCGAAAAATTTGCCCAGTCTGTCAACCACATCATGGCAGAAGACAGTTCACCGGAGAATATCGACGAGTTTCTGAGCAGCTTCGGTGTGGTGATGGGGCAGCCGCTGGTGCTGCACTAGGCAGCACCAGCGGGGCGCCGGCCTATCAGACGTTGGCGTCCCGAAAGCCGTGCGGGCGGGGGCGTCACTGTTTGTGACCGCTGGTGGCCGTATTAGTGGCATAACAGAGACAGCGATACGCGATTTCTGTTCTAACCGGTTGAATTGAAACAATATTTTAGATACACTTGGCGGGCTGGCTTGGCTGCGGTCTTTAGACGCGTGCGCCTTACAAACAACGAAAAAATGCCATGACTACTTACACGCCCACGGCAGGCTTGCTTGACAATACGCAAATCACCACCGGAAGTTATATCGCGCATATCGCCGTGCCCTGCCGCGATCTTGATGAAACTGCACGCTGGTATTCGCACGTGCTGGGCGCACAGCCGGTGCGCATACTCGATGACCGGGTGACATTCAGTTTTGGCGGCGTGCTGCAACTGGTTTGCCATCTGGAGCGGCGGGCGGTTGATCCGTCGCCGCGCGCCTACCCGCGGCATTTTGGGCTGACGTTCCTGCGCATGGATGACTTTAACCGCATGAAGGATCACGTCGAAAAGCTGGACGTCAAGCTGCTGGTGCGCGCAACGGCGCACTTTGCGAACACGCCACACGAGCATCAGACCCTCATGCTGGTAGATCCTTCGAGCAATGTGCTGGAATTCAAGTGTTATCTCAGGCCGGAGCTTAGCTATTGAGCGCTTGCTGCGCATGGGCTGCCGCCATCCCGGATCCACCGCTTTTGTGACTGCTTTTGTGACTGTAATAAGCCAAACCTTGCCGAATTCGTTACAATTTGACACCGGTCTCGTCGTACCCTGGGTTCATTCTATTTGGCACTCTCAGGTCCGTGTGAGAGCGTCACTTGCCCAACGCTTCAGGAACCTCGTCAGGAACCCCGCATGGCCGATATGATTATGGTGGTGTGCATCGTGACCAGCGCGTATTTTATTCGCGGGATCACGGGCTTTGGCTCTGGCCTGATTTCAATTCCGCTGCTGGCGCTGTCTTTTCCGCTGACGTTTGCGATACCGCTGCTGTTGGCGCTGGATTTCACGGCGGCCATGGCGATTGGTGGCCTCAACCGCAAACAGACGGAGTGGGGCGAGATCAAGGTGCTATTGCCGGCCGGAATTGTGGGTGGCGTGATCGGCGTGTTGGCGCTGCTCAATTTGCCGTCAACACCGATTCTCATTGCTTTGGGCGCCTTCACCATGTTTTTCGGCTTTCGCAATGTGTTTGGATTGCAGCCAGTAGGGCAGATACACAAGGGCTGGGCCTTGCCGGCCGGGCTGGCCGGGGGGGCGACCGGCGCGTTATTCGGCGTGGGTTCGCCGCCCTACGTAATGTATTTGTCGCGTCGGCTCAGCGACAAGGGGCAGATGCGTGCGACATTTTCCTAGTTGATTGCGGTGGATGGCGCGGCACGCCTGATCTGGTTTGCCATCGCGGGCCTGTTATTCGACACCAAGCTGATCGTTGCGTATCTGGTATGCCTCGTGCCAATGGCCTTCGGCCTTTATTCCGGCAATAAAGTGCATATGGACATGACCAGTAGCGGGATGTTGAAGGCCGTGGGGATGCTGCTCGTACTCAGCGGCGCCATGCTGTTTTTAAAGGCGCTGGCATAGTGCGCCGTAATACTTGTCCCCCGATATGGAGAACGATATTATGAAAAACTTGGTACATCCAATCGATGAGAGGTCGCAATGAAGGGAATCCTGCTCAGAGTAGCTGCAATTTTGGCATTGACATGGCCTTTGGCGGCAATGGCGCAGGCGCCTGCGCCTGCCAAGCCGTATGCGTTCAACGTGCTGAATCAGCGTACAGCCGCGCTTACGGCTGAGTACTGGAATCCGATTCTCACCTACGTAAGCAAGAAGAGCGGTGTGCCACTGGAACTGAAGTTGTCCAAGAATGCCCGCGAAGGCAATATGATTGCTGAAAAAGGCGGTTACGACTTTCTTTACACCAACCATTTCTTTACACCAGAGTGGGACGGCCTCGGTTTTCAGGTGATTGCTCGGCCGGTGGGTCCAGGATTGCAGTCGCAAATCGTCGTGCCCAGCGATTCTCCGGCGCGTACATTGCAGGATCTTGAGGGCAAGGATGTCGGGTTCGTGTCGCTGGATGGGTTTTCCGGCTACTATGTTCCGTATGATGCGCTGCTGCGCGCGAAGGTCAACGTCAAGGTTTCGATCACCGGCAATCAGGAGGCGTCGGTAGCGCAACTCAAGGTGGGCAAGATTGCCGCAGCGGGGGTGAACGGCCTCATCCTCGAACGTTATGCTCGACGGGAAGGGTTCGCCTATCGTGCTTTGTGGACATCACCGATGTACCCCGATCTGTGCATCATGGCGCACAAACGCGTGCCGGCAGACCGAATAGCTGCTGTGCGCACGGCGTTGGCGGAGATGAGCAAAGACCCGGAAGGACGCAAGGTGCTGGAGACATCAGCGGCAGTGATCAAGGCAACCGGAGAACTCGGTTTCGTGGCAGCGGAAGACAAGGAGTATGACGGTTATCGTACGTTCTTCAAGAATTCCCTGGTGAAAAGGCAGTAACAGCCATGGCGTCGATGGAGGCTTCGCAAGGAGCTGGCAAGCCAAAGCTCTGGTATCAGTTTTGGATGGACTGGGGGCTGGTCCCGCGCCTGATGGCCACGGTCGGTATCGCCGTGGTTACCGGCGGCATCCTGCAGTCCTCGCTGTTGGTCATTGAAGGTGCGGCTGAAAACAATGCGCGCCTCGAGCGTGAAATGAAGGAGTTGCTGAATTATCTGGCGCCCATCGTGGCCGAGCAGGCCCTGACCGGTGACTACGCCGCCATTGAGCAGACGCTCAAAAAGCAGGTCAAGCGGACTGAAATTCAGGCCCTGTGGTGGAGCGATCAGGCAGGGCGTACCCTTCGGGCGGCCGATCCCGTCGACAAGCGTACCGCGCCGGTATGGTTTTGCGATGTGATCGATATTAAGGTGGACAACGACACGCAGGTGCCCGTGGAAGTCGGCGGTGTGCAGTACGGCCAGTTGCACGGGAAAATGTCGCCCATCCATGCCCAAAACCGCCTGTGGAATCAGTTCGTCAAGCAATTGCAGATCGTGGTGGCGACACTGTTTTTGATGCTGCAGTTCATCTGGCTGATTTTCCGCGGTAACCTGGGTACGCTGCGTGATCTTGCTACGGGGGCCAACCGGTTCAGCCAGGGCGATCACGCGGTCCGCATCGAAGCTGCTGGCGCGCCGGAAGTGCGTCTGGCTGCAGATGCCTTCAATAACATGGCGATCAACACCGCTACCCTGCTGACTTCTCTGGGGCAGAGTGAAGGCAAGAACCGTCTTCTGGCATCCATCGTCGAGCAGTCAAGTGAGGCAATCTGGACTACCGATCTTGAAGGGCGCGTTACCAGTTGGAACGCAGGCGCTGCCGCCATGTTTGGTTATAGCGCCGCCGACGTGCTGGGGCATGTCGTCAACGAGACCGGCAAGGGCGACCAGGCATCTGAGAAAGAGCGCATGCAGCGCCTGATGCGTCTTGAAAAATTCTCGTACGAAGGCAAGGCTGCCACCAAGGCTGGTGGTTCCATTGACGTTCAGGTCGCGGTGGCGCCGTTGCTCGGTGACGACGGGAAATGCGTGGGCAAGATATCGGTGGCGCGCGACGTGACCGAGCGCAACCGCAACGAGGAAGCCCTGCGCGCCGCGCGCGCCACGGCTGAAACTGCCAGCCAGGCAAAGAGCGCGTTCCTCGCCCGCATGAGCCATGAAATTCGCACACCGATGAATGGCGTGTTGGGTATGACCGAACTGCTGTTGGAAACAGGTCTCACCAGCACCCAGCGCAAATATGCTGAAACCGTGCACCGGTCGGGCACCAATTTGCTGGGCATTATTAACGACGTGCTGGATTTTTCCAAGATCGAAGCTGGCAAGCTGGAACTGGAGCAGGTCGCGCTCGACGTGCGCCGCACGCTGGAGGATGTCGTCGATATGCTGGCCGAGCGTGCGCATACCAAGGGACTGGAGCTGGCCTGCGCGATTCCATCGGATATTCCCTTGCACCTGATGGGCGATCCGCTGCGACTGAGGCAAGTGTTGACCAATTTGGCCGGCAATGCGATCAAGTTTACCGAGTCCGGCTCAGTGCTGATCCGTGTTTCCTGCCTGGAAGACAGCGCAGGCAAGGTCACGCTGAGGTTTGACGTGAAGGATACCGGGCCGGGCATCACGCTTGAAGCGCAAAGCCGCATCTTCGACGAGTTTTCGCAAGCCGACGGCTCAACCACGCGTCAGCACGGTGGATCAGGATTGGGGCTGGCCATCGGCAAGCAGCTGGTGGAAATGATGGGTGGGCGCATCCAAGTGGAATCCACACCCGGCGCTGGCGCTTTGTTCTGGTTTACGGCAGTGTTCACAAAGCAGCGGCAGAGCGACGCCATTTCGGTTTCCGCGGTAAAGACGGAGGGGGCCGGCGCAGTCAACCTAGAGGGCGTACGCGCGCTGGTGGTGAAATCGAGCGCGGTGAGCCGGGGGATACTGGCCGCGCAAGCGAGCGGCTGGCGCATGGTGACCCGCGTGTCGGAGTCGCTAGAGCAGGCCCTTACGTTGTTGCGGCAGGCGGCCGTGCGTGGCGTGCCATTCGACATCGTGATAGTAGACATGGGATTCGCGGAAGAAGATCCGTTGGGATTTGCGCGTACGCTGCGGGAAGACCCGGCGCTGGCCCGGGTGCGGCTGGTGATGCTGGTACCGGTGGGCATTCACACCATTATCCAGGAGGCACGCGCCGCTGGCATTGATTCCTGCCTGGTGAAACCGGTGCGTCAGTCGGCGCTGTACGACGCATTGGTGGAGGTGATGAGTGCACAGCAAAGCAAGGTGATGGATGCGGCCGGTACAGTCGACCGCTCCAGCCAGAAGGTGACCGCGCGAGCCGCCGCGAGCAATCGCTCCGTGCTGCTGGTTGAAGACAACCTCGTGAATCAGGCGGTGGCGCTCGGCATGCTGAAAAATCTGCTGGGCTACAACGTGACGGTGGCCGGCAACGGCCAGCAGGCGGTGGAGTTGTATGAAAAAACCCCGTTCGATCTGATTCTGATGGATTGCCATATGCCGGTGATGGACGGATTCACGGCCACGCGCGCCATTCGAATGCTGGAGGGAGTATCAGGTAAACGCATACCCATAGTCGCGTTAACCGCCAACGCGATGGCACAGGATCGGGTTGATTGCCTGAGTGAGGGGATGGATGACCATCTGGGCAAGCCGTTCAGCCGCCAGCAAATACAGGAAATGGTTGAACGCTGGATGCCGGTGGATAGCCAGACGGCGATGACGCGCACCGGGCGTATCGAGATGCCGAAACAGTTGCCGCTGAATGTCGTGCTTGACCGGCGGGTATTGCGCCAGTTGAGTGAGTTGCAAACCGGCAACGACAGTGTGCTGCTGGCCAGTATCCTGAATATTTTCATGACGGAGTCGCCGAAAGAAGTTGCGGCGATGGCGCAGGCGGTCAACGCAGCTGACACCACAGGCATCACGCGCGTGGCGCATTCGCTCAAGTCGAGCAGTGCGAATATTGGTGCGACCTCTCTGAGCCAATTATGTGCGGATATGGAAGCCGCAGGCCGTGGCGGCGAAGCAGGCATCGCGCGGGGGCTATACGCAAAACTGGAGGCCGAGCACGTGCGCGTGCAGGCCGCGGTGCGGACGGAACTCGCTGCGCTGGCCCCGGCGTCTGCCTAGCGCGCGTGCTGCCGTGCGCGCCAGATGCTTGTGAAAATCTTGGGCTGATCGAAGGAGACGGATGAGCATGCAAATCACAAAGTTAACGCCGCAATTCGGGGCCGCTATTACCGGAATCAAGCTGGGCGAACTGGACGATGCACAGTTCGCCGCGTTAAAGCAGGTTTGGCATCAGCATCGCGGGTTGCTGGCGTTTCCGAAGCAGAATATTTCCGATGACGACCTGCTCGCGTTTTCACGCCGTTTTGGCCGGCTTGACTCGCCGCCCAATCAGGAACATGGCCGTCAGTCGCCCGAAGGGTATCCTGACATCTATGTCGTTTCCAACGTCAAGGACAAAGCGGGCCACCCCATCGGTGCGTTGGGCGATGGTGAAGCCCTATGGCACACCGACATGAGTTATGAATCCAGTCCGCCATTGGCGTCGATGCTCACTGCGCGTGAAATTCCCGGCAGCGGCGGCGACACCTGGTTTACTGACATGACCGGCGTCTACGAGGATTTGCCGCCTGCGCTTAAGCAGCGCATTGCCACCCTGAAGGTCAAGCATGACGGCACCTACAACTCCGGCGGATTTCTACGGGCGGGCGTGAAGCCCACCGATAATCCGATGCACGCGCCGGGCACGCTGCACCCGGCGGTGATCCGCATACCCGAAACCGGCGACGCCGTGTTGTATCTGGGGCGCCGCCGCATGTCCTATATCTCCGGGCTGACACTGGACGAGAGCGAAGCGCTGCTGAACGAACTGTGGAAATATCCTGCCGCAGTACACCGCATCTACAAACATCGCTGGAGCATTGGCGATCTGGTGTTGTGGGACAACCGCACCACCATGCACCGGCGTGATCCGTTTCCGGCGGCGCAACGGCGGCTGATGCATCGCACGCAAATCAAGGGTGCGGTGGCGCCGGCGGCATTCAACGCGTAACTTCACGCCTGAATAAAATATTCAATAAAATCAGTTAGTTACATTATATGTGCCGGATGCCTTTGAAACGCCGGCACGATTTCGTCGGCAAAGCGCCGCAGCGTTTCACGCGAGCCTCCACCCATGCTGGCGAGCAGATAGTGCACACCCGCTGCCTGCAACGCTTCCAGTTTGCGCGCAATGTCATCGGGGCTGCCGCACAGCGCTGCCGCTTCGTTGCCGCTGGCGGAGGTGGCGTACGACAACACATGCGAGCCGCCGTTTTGTCCCGGCGCGCGAGCTACGTCGATGGTGCGCTGGCGCATGCGCGCGGCGCGTTCCAGAGCGGCACGCCGGTCGGCGGCGTCCTTGGCCACGTAAACATCGCGCGCCACCGCCACACTCATCGGATCGAACACTCGGCCGAGTGATTCCACTTCTTGTTTAAATAGCGCAATGCGCTCGCCGATCACATCAACTTGCGCGAACTGGTCGAGCAACAGGTTACAGCCGCGCTCCGCGACTTTGCGTATCGACGCCGCGCTGCCTGCGGCCATCCACAGCGCGGGATACGGCTTTTGCGCGGCGGGCGGCTCAACAATGATGTCATCGAATTGCCAGACACGACCGTGGTGTGAAAAGCGTTCCGTGGAGGTCCATGCGCGGATCATCACGTCCAGCGCTTCGTCAAAACGTGCCTCGGCTTCATCCGCCGGCACGCCAAAACCCTTGAATTCGTTGTGCCGATACCCCTTGCCGATACCCAGATCAAGCCGCCCGCCCGACAGAAGATCAAGGGTGGCTGCCTGTTCAGCCAGCAGCACCGGGTTGTGCCACGGCAGCACCATTACCGCCGTTCCCACGCGCAAATGCCTGGTGCGGGCGGCGAGCCAGGTCAGTAAATTCAGCGTCGCCGAAATCTGCGTCCATCCGGTAAAGTGGTGTTCCACGCAGAACGCGCTGTGATAACCCAGCGCGTCGGCCTCGACATGAAAATCGATGTAGTCATGAAAGCCTTGCCCCATGCCGGCGTCGAGCGTGGAACCGGCGGCCTGCGCGCCGCCAAATAGACCAAATATCATCGGCTTGTCAGTTCAGTAGCGTTATCCGCACGCCACCGTGTAAACATCCTCCACACCCTGCGGCAACTGCGATTCGTGCCAAGTCGCGCCAGTGTCTGGTGAGGCAAATACCTGTCCGCAACGCGACACGCAGGCCAGGGCCGCCTCATCACGCGGGCTGACCGCAGCGTACATCATGGTGGCGCGCGCGGTAAAGCCGTGGTCCATGCGCCGCCAATTCGCACCCACATCGTCGCTGCGCCACAGCGAGCCGGCCTTGCCGCGAGAGGATTCCGACAGGCACGCATACAGCACGCGCGGGTCGTGCGTCGACACCAGCACGTTGCGGCAGTAGGTCATCGGCGAATGGCGGCCGACTTCGATATCGTTCCATGTCACACCGCGGTCGGGGCTGCGGAAGATACCCATGCGTACTGCCAGAAACGGGTTGCCGCTGCTGGCGGAAGTGAGTGCGATGGCGTGCGAGTCGAGCATGCCGGAGGCATCGGTACTGCTGGTGAGACGGCTTTTAAGGTGTTCGTGATCTTCGGAGAGTTTGATCAGATGCGCTGACAAATCAGTCCAGGTTTCGCCGCCGTCACTGCTGCGCAGCACGCCGCTCACTTCGAGCGCGGCGTAAACATCGTCGGGCCGGCCGGCGTCGGCGGCGATGCCGATGGTGCGCGTGGGAAATTCCATCGGGCAGTGGCCGGGATCGATTGCCTGATTCAATTTTTTCCAGTTATTCCCACCGTCGTCGCTGCGATAAAAGCCTACCGGCGCCGCGCCGGCGTACATGACCTGCGATTGGGTCGGGTGAAACGCGATCGACCAGATGACGACGTTGCGATCGGGAAAACCGAGTCGTTCCCATGAGTCGCCACCGTCGCAGCTGCGGTAGGGGCCATCCTGCGTACCGACGAAAATCACATCGCGCTCGCGCGGGTGAAACACGATCACACGCGCTTCGACGTTCTCCGGCAGCCCTGTTGTCAGTGCCTGCCAGGCCGACATTGAAAAATCGTCATCCAGCATCTTGCGGAAAAATCCACCGCGATAGTGCTTGTAGTGCGCGCCACCGGCAAACACGCGGGCGGGGTGGCTGTTGGAAGTAGAGGGCACGAGGCGTTCCTTTCAGATTGCGAGGAGGCAGCCAATCAAGCGCGGCGAAAACGCGGGATCGGTGTAGAAGGTGGAGAGGACAAAGACGTGAGCGGCGTTTGAGTCTAGTGCCGTGAATTCACAGGGTCAATATGGTGGATTCGCAAGTCGATTGCAGCTGGTTTGTGTCAGGTGATTCGTGCGCCACATTTGCTGGCCACGGCCGGGCGATCGTGTATGACCTACGGAATATCGTAAGTTTTTGTTTTTATTGAATAAATTTTATACCCAGCGCCGCATTCACCAACGCTCGTACTTCGATCATCAGCGCCTGCCCGGCGAGGTCTTCTGCAACAATGACATCGTGCTGGCGACTCTCGCGGTGTTTTGCCACCAGAGTGTAACGCGGCGTACTACTAAAAACGTTTTGGTATCGCGCACTGATCCGCGGTTCGATATCGGCAATGTCCGCGCTCGAAATGATTCTGGCTTTTCGCGGGTAGCCGAACACACGCCTTTCGCTGCGCGCGCCGCTGGCATCGATTTCCACGCGCAAGGCGTTGGCCATGAGGTAAATTGCCAGCAACGCAAATACCACACTGGCGAGGATAAACGGCGCGGCGAACCCGCCGATCAGCGCCAGCGATACCATGGCCGAGGCATTGCTGCTGTCCAGCGGCAACAGCGCGGACAGGCCCAGTGCGGGCATCAGTCCGCAGAGCAGCGCGAATCCGCCCAGACCGGCGGCCACGCCGGGCGTGCGCGCCATGGGAAAATCGAGCGTGATGCCGTTCGCGGTGCGGCGGGCAATCGCGCCGCTGCGTCCGAGTGGCAGCGGCAGCGATTGCAGATCAGTCAAGCCGGATGTTGGCGAATTTGGCAACCTTCGCCCACTTTTCCAATTCCTGCCGGGCAAACGCGGTGAACTGCTCCGAGGGCATGCCTGAAGCCATCGCGCCTTGCGCGAGGAATTTCTCGCGCGTGTCCTGTGATTTCAGCATGGTGGCGAGTTCCTGATACACCTTGCCGGTGATATCGCGCGGCGTGTTGGCGGGCATCACCACCGATTGCCACGAGCTGCCGTCAAAACCCTTGAGGCCGCTTTCGTCAACCGTTGGCAGATTGGGCATGGGCGGAAACCGCTCACGCGTGGAAATCGCGATGGGCTTTAACTTGCCGCTTTGAACTTGTGGCAATACCGTGGCGGCGGTGTTGAAGGCGAGCTGGATTTGCCCGGCGATCTGATCGACGACGGCAGGCGCTTGTCCCTTGTACGGCACATGCACCATTTTTATGCCTGCCATGGCGCTGAACATTTCCATCAGCATGTGCGGGCTGGTGCCGTTGCCGGTAGAGGCATAGGTCAACTGGCCGGGACTGGCTTTGGCCAGCGCGACGATATCCTTGACCGTTTTCGCGGGCAGCGACGGGTGTGCCGTCAACAGGCTGGGCAGCATTGCCATCAGCGTGATATGGCTGAAATCGCGCATCGGATCGAACGCCAGCTTCTTATAGACCGCAGGCGAGATGACCTGTGCCACCGTCATCATGCAGATGGTGTAGCCGTCGGGCGGCGATTTGGCGCATAGCTCCGCGCCGATATTGCCGCCCGCGCCTGCGCGATTATCGGCGATCACCTGCACGTTGAACGCGCGTGCCAGCCGGTCGCCTGCAGCGCGGCCCATCAAATCCGTCGGTCCGCCAGGTGGAAACGGAATAATGAAGCGTATTGATTTGGACGGGTATGTCTGGGCATGGGCAGCACTGATGCCGCTGGCCGATGCGCACAGCGCCACGCCTACCGGCAATAAACCACGAAACCTCATGACGGCTCCTCAAATATTCACAGGCCGAAGTTTACCGCGCCGCGCACCGTACGCGCCCCGTGCCGTGGATGACTTTGGCAAGGCGGGGGAAACAGCGGTATTATTGGCCGATGCAGACCCGGAATACCTTTCTTCGATGCATAGCCCTGTGTACGCTGGGTATGCTGCCGCTATTGCCGCAGTGGGCGCAGGCGCAGGTGGGCATCGTGCGTACCATCGAGGGGCAGGTGCGCGTGTTTTCAGGCAAGGCCGAGTGTGCGCCGCGCTATGGTCTGGACGTGGATGAGGGCGACGTGGTGCGTACGGGTGACAAGGCGTGGGCGCTTCTGACCATGATGGATGGCACCAAAATCACCGTGCGCCCGGATACCGAAGTGCGTGTAGACGTGTTTCGCTACACCGAGGCCGGCGAATCCGCGCAAAATCGCGCGCAACTGATGCTGCTGCGTGGCGCACTGCGGGTGGTTCCGGGCAGCATTGCCAAAGGCCGAAATGCCGGATTCGACGTCAACACGCCGGATGCCACAATGACGCTTCGCGGCGCCGATCAGGACGTCGCGTATATCGTGCCTCAACAGACGACACGCGGCGATGCACTGGTGGGGGCCTTTGGTAAATCGTACGCGGGTGAAGCAACCATGAAGACTGCAGGCGGCACGGTGACCATCAAGGCGGGGCAGGTGGCGTTTGCCGAGACCAGGGTGCGCAAACCGCCGCAGGTGCTGGCTTCAGACCCGTATTTTTATCATTGGCATGACTACATCGACCGTCGCGCCGCAGCTGTCGAGGAAAAGCTCGCGGCCGATTTGCGTTGACCATTGCCTTTAGCTGCTTGCGACAGCTGCCGCACGGGCTTCCTCGTCAGGCGACCAGCCGCACGATGGATGCACCACGAGGTGGTTTGGCGATGAAGCGCTTCAGAATCTTGTAGGTATCGACATCGAACACCGGGGCTTTGTGCGCGTGGTTCGATTCGCAAATTTCGTGCAACTCGGCTTCGTTGCGCGCCGTGCCAAGATAACACCATCGATCCAGCACATGCAGTTCGGTGTTTTCGTCTGTGCGGGATCCGTGGATGGCGCTTTCACGGATGGCAATGCGGCCTTCAAATGGCCATGGCAGCGTGCGCATGGAGGTCAACGCCTGTTTCAGGCGCAAAGCATGTTGTTCTGGCGATTCCAGTCCCACGCAGGCGCCGCGGCAGCGTTTGATCTGATGCGCGAAACACGCTCCCTGCCGCTTTTCCAATCCCAGCAAGATGTTGCACAGCCCGTGCGCCGAGGCGATTTCGCGTAGCGCCTCGATCGCGGTCGCGCGTGAGCGAAACAGTCCATAGAGTTCGCCAAATCGGGCCGGATCGATATCACTGGCGGTGGCCAGCCGTGGCGGGCTTTCGATGTTATTGTCCGTCCATTGCCACGCACACAATTGCGAATTGCGCCGCAGCTGGCGGTTGTGCACCGGCGCAAGCTGCTTGACCAGTTTTGATTCCAGCAACAGCGCGCCCAACTCACCTGCCGTCTGCTTCCAGTCGATGCGTTTGATTTCGCGCGCGATCTGCATGTCTTTGTTGACGCGATGGTCGCCCGAAAAGTGCGACATCACGCGTGTGCGGATGTTGATGCTCTTGCCGACGTAGAGCACCAGATCGTTGTCGCCGTAAAAAAGATAAACGCCTGGCGATTCAGGGATATCGCTGAATGCAAAATCCGGCAGGCCCACCGGCACTGTTTGCGTTTTCACCAGTAGATCGACCGCCGACTTCACCAGCACCGGACCGCGTTCCGACGTCCACTTTTGCGCCAGCAGCCACAATACTTTGGCGTCGCCCAGCGCGCGGTGGCGCGCTTCGCATTCGATACCATGCCGTTCGAGCAACGCATCGAGATTGTGGCGTGCGTGATGCGGATACAGCTTGCGCGAGAGTTTCACCGTGCACAGCACCCGCGCGTTAAACGGGATGCCGCAGCGCCGGAATTCGTTTTTCAGAAAACCGTAGTCGAAGCGTGCGTTGTGCGCGACGAACAATTTACCTTCCAGCCGTTCGTACAACTCACGCTGGATTTCCGCGAACGTGGGCGCCAGCGCCACCATCTTGTTGGTAATGCCGGTCAACGCCTGTATCGCCGGCGGTATGCTCATGCCCGGGTTCACCAGCGTCGACCATTCGCTGATCAGCCGTCCGCGGTGGACTTCGACGATGCCGACTTCGGTGATGCGATCATGCGTGGCGGTGGCGCCTGTGGTTTCCAGATCGACAAATACGAGGTGTTCATCCAGCATGGGGCGTTTGGGTTCTGCGTGGCGTACGTGAAAGGAATGGGCAAAGTTTAAAGTAACTGCTGGCGCATCACCATCGCTGTTTTCGATAAACTACGCGCATGACTAACCGCGCCAACAACAGTTCGGACGACGACGAAGTGGACAGGCCCGCGCTGCCGCGCGGCGTCAAAAATTACATGACGCCGCAGGGCTATGCACGCCTGAAGAATGAGTTGACGCATTTGCTTGACAGCGAACGGCCCGAAGTGGTGAAAGTGGTGCACTGGGCCGCAGGCAATGGTGATCGTTCTGAAAATGGCGACTATATCTACGGCAAGAGGCGGCTGCGTGAAATTGACCGGCGCATACGCTACCTCACGCGCCGGCTAGACAATTCCGAAGTGGTAGACCCGGCGGCACGTGGCGATACCGAACAGGTATTTTTCGGCGCAACGGTCGATTACGCCGACGATGAAGGCCGCGAGCACACGGTGACCATTGTCGGTCTGGATGAGGTCGATCCGGCGCGCGGCCACGTGAGCTGGATATCACCGATTGCCGCAGCATTGATAAAACACAGCGCCGGTGATACGGTTCCGCTGCGCACGCCGGGTGGTGTGCGGCAAATCGAAATTCTGGACGTGCGGTACCAAGCACTGAGCGAATCACCGAGCGAGGCCCTGCGTTGACGGATTCCCTGAACAACCCACGCAAACAACCCAAACAACCGGCTAAGTCTTTGAATACGCCTGCATTTTTTAATGTGGCCTTATCCACGTGGCGCGCTGTGAATGCGTCCTACACGCGAGCGGGTCGGGACACGGCGTTGCCTGACGGCATCGTCAAGCTGAGTATCAAGGCGATCAAGGGCGCGCGCAGCGCCGACACACTGGGCGCGGAACGCGAAGGCACCGGTGTGGTGATTGACGCCAGCGGGCTGATCCTGACCGTGGGCTATCTGGTGATCGAGGCCGGTTCCATACTGACGATGGCGCCGGATGGGCGTGTGCATCCCGCGACGGTGGTGGGCTTTGATCACGCCAGCGGATTTGGTTTGTTGCGCGCGTCGCCTGGTGTGGCGAAGCAGCCGTTGCGCCGCGGTGATGCGTCGATATTGCAACCGCTGCAAACCGTGCGTATTGCCGCGCACGAATCGGCGGGTGGTGTCACGCCAGCCTGTGTGTCGTCGCGCCGGCGATTTACCGGTTGGTGGGAATACATGATCGACGACGCGATTTTCACCGCACCGCCGCGCGGTGAGCACAGCGGCGCAGCGCTGCTGGGCGACGACGGCAGCCTGCTGGGCATTGCCTCGCTATGGGTGAGCGACACGATGGCCACAGGCGTGGCGTTTCCGGGCAATATGTTTATTCCGATCAACCTGCTTGATCCGATCATTGACGAACTTATCGCGCATGGCCGCCGGCTGGCGCCCGCGCGACCGTGGCTGGGCATTTATACCGAAGAAGTCGAAAGTCATGTGGTGGTTACGCGCACGCTGAGTGACGGCCCGGCGGATCGTTCCGGCATTTCGCGCGGCGACATCATCCTTGGCGTGGCCGGGCATTCCATTGGCACACAAAGCGAGTTTTATGAACGGCTATGGGCCAGCGGCGTCGCGGGCGACGACGTGACATTGCATGTGTTGAAGGATAAGAAGGTGAAGCACTATGTGGTGTATTCGGCGGATCGCACGGATTACTTCAGGCCGTGGGTGGTGCGCTGACCATTGAAAACAGTCAGAGATTCATCGCGTCGTGAGTGTCGAGCCCTTTGGGATATTTTTGTAACTAATTGACTTAATTGAATAATCTGTAAAGACTGTCATAACCAAAAAGGCTGGCCTTCGGCTGGCGTCAGCAGTTCAATTCAGGGAGACAATCATGAAAGTCAAGGCGGCAAACGGTCTGGCGAGGATTTTGAAGGCGGAAGGCGTGCCCTGGGTGAGTTGTTTTCCCACCAATCACGTCAATAACGCGCTGGGCGAAGAGGGCGTGCCCATCCTGATGATGGGTGAAGAGCGTTTTGCGGTGGCGGTGGCCGATGCCTACTCACGTGCCGCGTGCGGCAAGCGTATCGGTGTGTGCACGGTGATGGCTAATGTCAACGCCGCCGGCATCCAGATGGCCTATGGGGCGATTGCACAGGCGTGGGAGGATTCCTCGCCGATTTTGGTGATTACCGAGGGCGTGAGCGTAGGCGCGAGCCGCCACACGCACTACAACATGGCCGAGGCACTGCGGCCGATTTGCAAATGGGTCGGTACCATCGACAAGGCCGAGCTGGTGCCCGACTACATGCGCCGCGCGTTCACGCATTTGCGCTCCGGGCGTCCGGGGCCGGTGCTGATTATTCTGCCGCGCGATCTGGGCGAGTATGACGACGAGCAGTTTCCTTACGCACCGGTCAAGGGCTGGCGCAGCGGGCCCGATCCCGATGACGTGTCGGCGGCGATCAAGGTGCTGTTGGCGGCGAAAGACCCGCTGATCTACGCGGGTGAAGGCGTGTATTACGGCGATGCCACTGACGAGTTGCTCAAGTTCGCCGAACTCGCACAGGTGCCGGTGCTCACCACCTTAAAGGGCAAGGGCACGTTCCCGGAAAATCATCCGCTGTCGGTCGGCGTGCGTGGCTCGCATGCGGCGCATTTTCTCAATAAGTGCGATGTGTTGTTCTCGATAGGCTCCAGCCTGTTCCCCAACCGTTTCAGCCACGCCGTGCCGGATGCGGCGAAGAAAACCATCGTGCAGTGCACGGTGGACATGCTCGATATCAATCGCAGTTTCAAGACCAGCCATGCGGTGATCGGCGACGCCAAACTCTCGCTGCAAGCCCTGATTGCCGAGTTCAGCAAGCAGGCAGGCGGTGCGCGCAAGACCGCGGCTGTCGAGCAGGTGCGCACGCAAAAAGCGGAGTTCCTCGCGAAGTTCAAGCCGTTCATGGAATCGAACGAAAAGCCGATTAACCCGTACCGCGTGATCGGCGACTTGATGAAAGTACTCGATCCGAAAAAATCGTTCGTCACCGCCGATTCCGGCAACACGCGCGATCAACTGAGTACGGTGTACGAAGCGCAGATTCCGCGCGGCCATCTGGGTTGGGGCAACGTCTCGACACTGGGCTTCAGCCTCGCTGGCGCGTTGGGCGCCAAGCTCGCGTTTCCCGACCGGCAATGCGTGGCCATCACCGGTGACGCGGGTATGTGCTACATGATCGGCGATTTCGAGGCCACCGCGCGCCACAAACTCGGCATCACCGTGATCCACATCAACAACGGCGGCTACTCCGGCTATGGCCCTGGTTTCTGGGGCAAGGGGCATGATCCCTATACGTGGAAGGTATCGGACGCCGACACCATCTGCACCGCCAATATGGCGAAGGCGCTGGGCCTCTACGCCGAACGCGTGAGCGAACCTGCGGAAGTTATTCCAGCGTTAAAGCGCGCACTGGAGGCCAATGGCAAGGGACAGCCGGCGCTGCTGGAATTCCTCTGCTCGCATCACCCGGTGCATGGCGGGTGGGTGGGGCGCGAGTAGGGGGCTTCCGATTGCCGCGTTAGGCACGTAGCGGGTCGTTCTGCGATGAGGAATGTGCGCGGATATCAATAAAAATCGTTTTAAATCGAATAGTTACAAATACTTTGTGAATGATCATCTTGGGCATTCAACGGGCTGCGGCGTGACGTTCTGTGTAGCAAGGCCTCGAATCGGCGGTTATCAATCATGTGGCTGGACGGAGAACCTTTGGGACTGATACGAACTGTGCATTTGAATTTCCGTCTCGCGCCCGGTTCGGGCGGCGAATCGTTTCAGAGAGTGGGCACGCGATGATGCTGCATTACCAACGCATCCTGCGCTTTGCACCGGGGTTGGCGGACGCGGGTGCGCGGCGCTTTGTCACGGAGGGCGCGCGTGCCATTGCCGCAAAGGGCGGCAAATTTTTCGGTGTTTTCAAGCCCGTGATCGGCCTGTCGCAGAACTGCGTCATTGTCATCACGGACTGGCCGGACGAGGCAGCGGCTCAGGCGCATGCCGCTTCGGCATTGCATGGTGTACATGACGCACAAGCGGTCGCGCACGATTTATGGGAACCGACCGCACGCCCCTTTCCGGGCGAAGCTCCTGCGGAGACCACCGGCTTTTACTCGTATCGAGCGTTTGACATCCGCCCTGAGAACTGGCCGCGTTTTCTGGAACTGTCGCGTGATGCCTGGGATAACTTCGAGGGCATCAACGAATCGGTGGTGAAGGGGTTCTGGAAGGCAAGAACCCCGCCAGCGCCGGGCCTTTTACGTGTGCGCCTGATGGCGTGGTATGCGAGTCTCGATGCGTGGGAGCGTTCCCGATGGTGGAGCAGCAACGCCCGGCCCGGGCAGGAGGATGCGATCCGGCGCTTTCGCGAGCGCTCGGCCATGCTGGAGGATAATGAGGTTGCCATCCTGACGCGTGTGGTGGCGTAGCCAGTCTTTTTTTTGTAATTGCGAGGTACCGAATAATGTCCAATACGCATCTCGAAATCATCCCAACTTCTGGCGCGCTGGGGGCGGAATTGCACGGCATCAACTTGGCACAACCCTTGTCGCGCGACACGGCACAGGAGATACGCGGTGCGTTGGCCGAGCATGGCGTGATCTTTTTCCGCGATCAGAACATCACGCCGGAGCAGCATATCGCGTTCGCCGAAAGTCTGGCGCCGGTCAACATCAACCGCTTTTTCAAGCATGCGGATGGCTACGCGCAGATTTCCGAAGTACGCAAAGAACCGGATCAGAACAAGAACATTGGCGGCGCGTGGCATACCGATCACAGCTACGATCAGGTTCCCGCCCTGGGGTCGATACTCCTCGCGCGCGATGTACCGCCCCGTGGCGGCGATACGCTGTTTGCATCCATGTGGCAGGCCTATGACGCGCTGTCGCCGGGTCTGCAGAAAACACTGGAAGGCATGCGTGCGGTGCATTCCAGCCGCCACGTGTTTGGCCCCGAGGCGCGGCGCGAACGCAACATGGGCGACCGGCTGGTCAATGCCGAACAAGCGACGCAGGATGCCGCGCACCCCGTGGTGATCCGCCATCCGGAGAACGGCCGCAAGATACTCTATGTGAACCGCACCTTCACCACGCACTTCGAGGGGTGGTCGGTGGAGGATTCGAAACCGCTGCTGGAATATCTTTACGCCCATGGCGCACGCGCCGAATTTCAGACGCGTTTTCAGTGGAAGCCCGGTTCAATCGCCATATGGGATAACCGCTCCACCTGGCATCTGGCGGTCAACGATTATCACGGTGAACGCCGACTGATGCATCGCATCACGCTTGAGGGAACACCCATCTCTGGCGTGCACTGAAGAGGACACCATGGCCATCCCAGCGCAGACATTCCAAGGCAAAATCAACCGTACCCGCGATCAATCCGAACCCTGGTGGCCACCGCTCACGCGCGCGCCGAAGGGCGCACCCAACATCGTCATCATCCTGATGGACGACATGGGCTATTCCGATCCCGGTTGTTTCGGTGGCGAGATCGACACGCCCAACATCGACGCGCTGGCCGCGCGCGGCGTGCGTTTTAATCACTACACCACACATCCGATCTGCTCGCCCGCGCGCGCGGCGTTGTTGACCGGGCGTAATGCGCACTCCGTATCGACCGGGTGGCTCGCCAACAACAACGCGGGATTCCCCGGCTACAGCGGCGAAATTCCGCGCGAGGCGCCCACACTGGCGGAAACCCTGCGCGCGCAGGGTTACGGCACCATGATGGTGGGCAAGTGGCATAACACGCCCATCGCCTTGAGCACGCCCGGTTCGCCCAAGGACAGTTGGCCCACGCAGCGCGGCTTTGACTGGTACTACGGTTTTATGGAGGGCGAGACCAATTTTTTCTTTCCGGCGCGGCTGATGCTCGGCAATTCGCTGCTGCCCATCGATGAGTATCCGAAGGAGTTCTACACCACCAATGCGTGGACCGACAAAGCCATCGAGTTTGTGCGCGAGCATCGTACCAATGCACCGGACAAGCCATTTTTTCTGTATGTCGCCAACAACGCCGTGCACGCGCCGTTGCAGGCCAAGCCGGCTGATCTGGCCAAATATCGCGGCAAGTTCGACGCCGGGTGGACGGCGCTGCGCGAGGCGCGTTGGCAGCGGCAACTCGCGATGGGCCTTATTCCGCCGGGCACCAGGCTCGCTGATTCCGACACCACGATTCCCGCATGGGACGATGTGGCGCCCGAAGACCGCGAGCTTTTCGCACGCCACATGGAGGTCTACGCTGCCATGCTCGACAGCGCGGATCAGAACATCGGCAAGTTGACGCAATCGCTCAAGGCCAGTGGTGATTTCGACAACACGATCTTTGTGTTTACCTCCGATAACGGCGGCACCTTCGCCGGTACGCCCATCGGCGCGTTTCGCAACAACCGGCGTTACAACGGCCTCGCCGCGCAGCCCATCGAGGAGGAGCGCAAGGGTCTGGAACTGCTCGGCGGCCCGCAAAGCGAGGCGTTGTATCCGGCGGGGTGGGGGCAGGTGTGCAACACGCCGTTTCCCAGTTCTAAGTCATATACCGGCGGTGGCGGACGGCGCGTGGCCTTTGTCATGGCATGGGAAAAGGGCATCGCCGCGCGCGGAGAGTTGCGAAAACAGTTTGCGCATGTCACCGATGTCAAACCGACACTGCTGGACCTCGCGGGCCTGAAGACGCTGGAGCACATCAACGGTGTTCCCGCATGGCAACCGCACGGCAAAAGTTTTGCAGCCACATTACGTGATGCAAACACCGCCACACAACGCAGCGAGCAGTACTACGAATGCTGGGCCAACCGCGCCTACTCTCGCGACGGCTGGCTTGCACGCTCGCTGCAAAAGCGCGGCGACGCCATCGACATGGACAACTGGACGCTGCACGATCTCAATTCGGATTTTTCCGAGAGTATCGATTTGCGCGCACGGCACCCGGAGAAGTTACGCGAACTCACCGATGCTTTCGACAAAGCCGCGTGGGAAAACCTGGTCTACCCGCTGGATAACCGCACCATGGTGCAAAAATTGGCGGACGCCGCCACGCGTGGACAACCCAGCGGCCCGCGCACCTTTGGCGCGGGCGGGCAGACCATCCACCGTGGTGTGGTGGTGCCGCTGATCGCGGATCGCAGCTATCGCATCAGCACGCGCATCGAACACGGCGTGGCTGATCAGGGCGTGTTGTGGTCGGTGGGCGAACTCATCGCAGGTATGGTGCTTTATATCGAAGGTGGCGCGCTGAAATTCTTCTACAACGGTTTTGGCGAGTTTTCAGAGTTGCCGCCAGCGCCGCTCAACGCAGGGCCGCGCGCAGTAACGTTCGATTACGAGGCCACGGGTAGCCGCAAGGGCCGCGGACGGCTGCTGATTGACGGCCAACCCGCGATGGATTGGCAGCCGCTATCACCCTCGCTGATGGGCGGCTTTCACGAGGGCATGGACATTGGCCTCGACCGGCGTTGCCCGGTGGACTGGCGTTTGTTCGAGAAACACGGTGTGTTTCGCTACACCGGTGTAATCACCGGGGTGACAATCGCACCGGGAGAACTTTCGCCTGATTCGGTGCTGCGCGCCACGGCGCCAGTGTGACGTGTTGGTGATCGGCAAGCTGAGGTGGTGTGCCGCACTACTGGCGGGATTCGCCGGTGCGCAGGTACATGCGCAACCGGATGCGGAAGCGTATCCCACGCGCAACCTGCGCCTGATCGTGCCCTTCGGCGCGGGCGGCGGGCCGGACGCCGTGGGCCGCCAGATCGCACAGGGCCTGAGCGAACGCGTCAAGCGCAATGTGATCGTCGACAATCGCCCCGGTGCGTCGGGCCTGATCGGCATGGCGGAACTCGCGCGTGCGAACGCCGATGGCCACACCATTGGGGCGGTTAGTGTGTCGCAAGCGGTGATTCAGGCGATGGCGGCCAATCCGCCGGTCAACATTGCGCGTGATTTGGCGCCGGTGGCACATCTGGTTCGGCAGTACACGGTGCTCGTCGTGCGGCCCGAGTTATCGGTAAAAACCGCGCGCGACTTGTTGCAGCTGCTGCGCGAGAAGCCCGGCTTTCATGGGTTCGCTTCCGGTGGTAACGGTACGCCGGCACATCTGGCCGGCGAGCTTTTTCTGCGCGCCAACAAGGTGCAGGCGCGGCACATCCCGTACAAGGGCATGATGCCCGCAGTGACCGATATCATCCGTGGTGATGTGTTGTTCGCATGTTCGGTCACGTCTAACGTGGCCCCGCTGATTCAGAGCGGCCGTCTGAAAGCGCTGGCGATGCTCGCGCCGAAGCGCATCAACACCTTTCCTGAGGTACCTGCCTTGGCGGAGCTGGGGTTGCCGGAAGTGGATATGACAAGCTGGACGGGCATTGCAACTCCATTGGCGACACCCCTTCCCTTGCGGCAACGCCTGTCAGCGATTCTGCGCGAGATTGCCGCTGACCCTGTACATGCCAAGGCCTTCGGCATGCTTGGTCTCGAAATCGCGTATCTGCCGGTGGAGCCGTTCGGCACCCTCATTCAGTCGGAAGCCTCGCGCTGGGCACGCTTTGTCAAGGAAACCGGACTGAGCATCGATTAGTGGGATGCATAAAGCCTACACCCACCCACGCCCCGTCAATTCCGCCTTGAGGTAAGCGTAAAACACCGGCGCAGCGACTACACCCGGCAGGCCGAACGCAGCTTCCATTACCACGATGGCGAGCAGCAGTTCCCACGCAGAGGCTTCTATCTGCGAACCGACGATGCGTGCATTGATGAAGTATTCGAGCTTGTGAATCACCACCAGAAACGTCAGCGAAGCGACGGTCGCGTGCAGCGAGAAACTCAGGCTGATCACCACGATCACCGTGTTGGATATCAGGTTGCCGATTACCGGCAACAGCCCCGCCAGGAATGTAATCAATACCATGGTCTTGGTAAGCGGCAGGTTGATGCCAAATATCGGCAGAACGGCCATCAGGTAGATGCCAGTGAGCACGGTATTTAGCGCGGAGATGCTCACCTGCGCGAATACCACGCGGCGAAAGGCATCAGCCAGCCGTACCGTGCACTGCTGCGTCGCACGCGCCAAAGGCCCGGGGGCGTGGCCCGGTAACACTTCGCGCAGAGATACCATGGCGCCGATGACTGCACCGATCAGTGCATACACCAGGCCGTGCCCCACCTCGCCGCCGACAGTCTGGATTTCCTTGGCGTGTCCGCGCAGCCAGGCGACGATTTGATCCTTCAGGTCGATGGCGTCCACCGGTATCCATTCCTGCATCGCCTCCGGCAGGGTTTCGCGCGCCTTGTCGAGAATTTCCGCCATTTTTTCCAGCAACACGCCCAGGCTGCCCGCGTCGCTGCGCAGGAACAGCACCGTGGCGATGATTGCGCCCCCCACGATCAGCACAATCGCCGACAGCAGCAGCGTCAGCGCGACGAGTTTCGCGCGCCCCGGGTGATCCACACCAAACATTTTTGGCGCGGCCATGTGCACCAGTTCGTGCACCAGCAGGCCCGCGAACAGCGCGGGAAGCAAATGCAGTTTAATGATGGCGGGCAGGGCCACGGCCATAAACACCAGTGCCGCGATTTCAGGACGGCTCAGACTGGCTGCTGCAGGGTAATTGGGCATGGCGTCTCCAGCGTATCGATGGGGCCGCCGGATGGGCGGATCATGCCGCCAGTTTAACCCGCCGCCTGACGGTACGTTGCGCCGGTCTCGGCGCCGCGTGCAGTGCGCTCATGAAAAGATCGATCAGTGCCTCAGCTTCATGTGCCTGCGGCTGGTGATCGGGATCCATTACCCAGGTGCTCATCAATCCGTCGAGCAGCGCGCGCAAGCCAAAAGCTGCCCGGCGAGCGTCCAGCGTCTTGGGCAACTGCCCCTTGGTCAACGCGGCGCGCAGGCCTTCTTCGATGCGTAACAGGCAGCCGGCATGCATTTCGTTAAAACGCTGCCACACCGGTTGCATTTCATCGACGTGTTCGCATTTATGAAAAACAATGTGAAATACGCGCCGTACCTGCGGGTCTTCGGATGACTTGCGCAGGATGCCGACCATCATGTCGCGAATGCTGGCCAGCGGATCCGGGCTGGCGCGATGATCCATCTGGCAAATGGGGGATTCCATGGGCATGGTCACGCGCGCCACCATGCTGCAAAATAAATCAGCCTTGTCGGTAAAGTGCCAGTAAATCGCGCCGCGCGTGACGCCTGCCGCTTTAGCTATATCGGCCAGCGAAGTGCGCGTGACGCCGCGTTCATTGAACACGCGCTCGGCAACGTCGAGGATGCGATGGCGCGTCTCGAGTGCTTCGTCCTTGGTGCGCCTAACCATGGCGCTGTTCGTGCCGATACTTCAAGATACCTCCGTGTCGGTACTTGACCGCTCCGCAATCGTCGCGTTGGGCAAATGGCGCGCGCGATTTCCGGAATTAACGGCAGCGGATTTTAAAGCCCCGCTTGTTGGTTTGCGACAGTGTAGCACGATGGAAGGTTGCATACATACAAGTATGTATGTAAAATAATCGTAAGGCGACTTTTTGCCAGTGCGTGCTTCTTCCGCATGCGCAGTGGATCAGTCCGCACGGTCGTACTTTCACCATCGACACTCTGTTTTCGTCAATCGTGTCTCACGCATTCCTACCATGAGCTGTACACCATGAAGCTCCCCCGCAATTCCCACGCTGCTTTCGCTTTGATTTTGCCACTTGCCTTGCTGACCCACATCGCGGGCTGCGACAAACCGGCAGGTGGCCCGCCGCAAGGCGCCATGCCACCCGCGCAGGTCTCGGTGATCACGGTTGAAACGCGTGATGTGCCGGTGCGTTATGAATATGTCGCGCAGACGGCGGGTTATCGCGAAGTGGAAGTGCGCGCGCGCGTCACCGGTATTTTGCTCAGGCGTGAATATCGCGAAGGCTCACCGGTGCAAAAAGGGCAGCCGCTGTTCAGCATTGATCCCGCGCCGTTTCAGGTGGCGCTGGCGAGGGCAGAGGCCGACCTGTCGGTGGCCGAGGTGCGTCTGGCGCAGGCCAAACGCGAGGTTGCACGGCTCAAGCCGGTACGCGAAGCCAACGCCATTAGCCAGAAGGAGCTGGACGATTCCGTGTCGGCAGAGGCGGTGGCCGATGCCGAAGTCAAAAGTGTGCGTGCGCGGGTGAGTGAAGCGCGGCTGAATTTGTCGTACGCGCGCGTCGAGTCGCCCATTGCCGGCATCGCCGGTCGCGTGGCGGTGTCTGAAGGCGCGCTGGTGTCAGGGCCGAATGTGCTGCTTACCACGGTGACCCAGACTGATCCAATGTATGTCACGTTCGGTGTAGCGGATCGCGAGTATCTGGCGCTGCGGCGCGATGTAGAACTGGGCCGCGTGCGGTTGCCCGCCGGACGGCAATTTCAGGCACGGGTGAAACTGGGTGACGGCACGCTGTACGACAGCGTGGGCACGCTTGGCTTTACGGATGTGCGTGTTAACGCGCAAACCGGCACCACCGAGTCCCGTGCAGAATTTCCTAATAAAAACAATAGGTTACGTTCAGGCGAGTTTGTGCGCATTATTCTGGATGGTGCACTTCGGCCTGACGCCATTGTGGTGCCGCAACGCGCGGTGCTGGAAAGCCCGAAGGGCAAGTTTGTGTATGTGGTGAGCGCGGACAATAAAGCCGAGGCGCGGCCGGTCGAGGCGGGTGAATGGTCGGGCGACGGATGGGTGATCAACAACGGGTTGAAACCCGGCGAACGCGTGATCACCGACGGGGTGATGAAAATCGGGCCGGGCGCGCCGGTGCAGATCGCCGCGCCGGCTGCCGGGGCCCCGACTGCACCCTCAGCCAATAGTGCCGGCAAAAATGCCGACAAGAAGTAGGCCGCCATGATTTCACGCTTCTTCATAGACCGGCCGATCTTCGCGGCGGTGCTGTCGATTTTCATCGTGATCGCGGGCTTGGCAGCGATCCGCGTTTTGCCCATCGCGCAGTACCCCGAGATCGCCCCACCGGTGGTTACCGTGCGCGCGGTGTATCCGGGCGCTTCCGCGCAGGTGCTGGAACAAACCGTGGCAGCGCCGCTGGAGAACCAGATCAACGGCGTCGAGAACATGCTTTATATGAACTCGACGTCTACTGCGCAGGGCGTAGTGGAAATCCGCGTCACCTTTGACATCGGCACCGATGTGGATACCGCGGCGTTGAACGTCAACAACCGCGTGAAGCAGGTCGAACCGCGTTTGCCGCTGGAAGTGCGGCGGCTCGGCGTGACAGTGGAAAAAGGCTCGTCCTCGTTTCTGCAGGTGCTGGCGTTTACCTCGCCCGATGGCAGCCGCGATGATTTGTTCATTTCCAACTACGTCACGTTGAATGTGCTGGATTCGCTCAAGCGTATCAAGGGCACCACCAACGTGCAGATTTTCGGCGCCAAGGATTACGCCATGCGCATCTGGGTTCGGCCCGACCGCATGGCGCAATTGAAAGTCACCGCCAATGATTTGATCCGCGCGGTCAATGAGCAAAACGCGCAGTTCGCCGCCGGCAAAATCGGCCAGCCGCCCAGCGGCGGCCCGCAGGAGCTGGTCTACAGCATCACCACCCGGGGGCGTTTGAGCGAGCCGGCCGAGTTTGAAAACATCATCATACGTGCCAATCCTGATGGTTCGGTGTTGAAGTTGAAAGACGTGGCACGCGTGGAACTCGGCTCGAAGGACTATGAATTCCTGGGCCGCGTCAATGGCAAGTCGGCCACACTGATCGGCATTTTCCTGCAACCCAACGCCAACGCGCTGGAAACCGCCGAGCGCGTGCAGGCTGAGATGACGCGCCTTGCCCCCGGCTACCCTGCGGGCTTGCAGCATCACGTGGTGTATGACACCACGCGCTTTGTCAAAGTGTCGATTCGCGAGGTGTTGATCACGCTCGCCGAAGCGATGGCGCTGGTATTTGTGGTGGTGTTTCTGTTTTTGCAAAACTGGCGTGCGACGCTGATCCCGTTTGCTGCCGTGCCGGTGTCGCTGATCGGCACCTTTGCCGGGTTGACGTTGCTGGGCTATTCAATCAACACACTCACGCTGTTCGGTATGGTGCTCGCCATCGGCATCGT
>SYEN01000178.1 GCA_005800795.1 Burkholderiales bacterium
CGCGCGGTGTGCAGGCGTTTGCCCGCGTCGCCCACCAGGTCGGTGAGGCGCCGTTCAATGTTCAGATGCACGTCCTCGAGATCGAGCGACCAATTGAATTTACCGGCGCGGATTTCCTCGCGGATCTGCGCAAGCCCGCGCTCGATGTCCGCCAGATCGGCGGCACTGATGATTTCCACGGTGTGTAGCATGCGCGCGTGCGCGATCGAGCCTTCGATATCGAATTCCGCCAGCCGCCGGTCGAAATCCACTGACGCGGTAAAGCGCTTGACCAGATCAGACACCGGCTCGTTGAAACGGCCGGACCAGGGTTTGTTAC
This sequence comes from Burkholderiales bacterium, assembly GCA_005800795.1. Taxonomy (GTDB): domain Bacteria; phylum Pseudomonadota; class Gammaproteobacteria; order Burkholderiales; family SG8-41; genus UBA5216. The sequence continues at coordinate 320 of SYEN01000178.1, forward strand.
CTGCGGCAGACGGCGCTGCGGAAGTGCGCTGTTCGGACATGGACTGACGGTGGAGAGGTAAGCGAAGAAGGAGGAGAGGAAGGAGAGGACGTAAACGGCGCTGGATTGCTGATAAGATGCTGCGGCTATGTCGCGGAGTATAAATCAAATACCTCACGCTCATGCGGGCGGCAGTGGCCAATCCGGCCACAGGGGTCGTTCGGCGCGCGCTGGCGCGGCGCAAAACGCCTACGGCATTTCGTTGCCGAACTTTCGCAATCTGGGCATCGTGCTGCGCATTCTGCTGGGTGTTCATGTCGCGGTACTGTTCACGGTGGCGCTCAAAAGCCCTTCGCTGTACACGATGGGTGATCAGTTGATGGAGGCCATAGCGCTGGTGGAGCCGTTGCTGATTCTGTCGCTGGTCCTCCTGTATGCATTAAACGGCGTTTTGTCGCGTGCGCGCTATTTCACCGGCGCCGTGGCGGTTATGTTGCTGGTGCTGGCACTGACCACGTTGCTTTATCTGCTCACGCGTTCGCATCTGCCGATGGATCTGTCCGGCATCACCCGCTACTGGCTGCTGGTGGGGCTGGTAACCGCCATCCTGTTGTACGGCTTTGAGCTTCGCGGCCGCGCACTGTCGCCGGCAATTTCCGAGGCACGCCTGCAGGCGCTGCAGGCACGCATCCGTCCGCACTTTTTATTCAACAGTATTAATGCCGTGTTGTCGCTGATTCGTCAGGAACCGAGGCGCGCCGAAACTGCGCTCGAGGACATGGCCGAATTGTTTCGCGTGTTAATGGCGGACAACCGCGAGCTGACGCCGCTGTCGCGCGAAATCGAGTTGTGCCGCCAGTATCTGGGGCTGGAACAACTGCGCCTGGGCGAGCGCCTGCAAGTGGACTGGCACACTGGCAATATGCCCGCCGATGCGATGATTCCACCGCTGGTGCTCCAACCGTTGCTGGAAAACGCGGTATATCACGGCATTGAACCGCGCACCAAACCGGGCATCATCAGCATCAATGTTTACGCCAGCCGCGATCAGGTGCACGCGGTGTTGCGCAATCCGTACGCACCGGCCAGCGACTATCACGTGGGCAATAAAATGGCACTGGCAAACATCCGCGAGCGGCTGCAACTGCATTACGACGCCGAGGCGAGCCTGACCGCGCGCGCAGCCGGCGACGTGTACGAAGTGCACATTGTCATTCCTTACCAAAAAGAGGCAACGGCGTGACGGATATGACAGCCGCCGCGCTGCGCGTGCTGATCGTCGACGATGAAGCGCCCGCGCGTAGCCGCCTGCGCGATTTGCTCGCCGATTGCGCCGAAAAGCAGCCGCTGGAAATCGTCGGAGATGCTGCCAGCGGCGCAGCGGCGCTGCAACTTTTTGCCGAAAAACCCTGCGACGTGGTGCTGCTGGATGTGCGCATGCCCGGCATGGACGGCATCGAAACCGCGCAGCATTTGCGCAAACTGGATAATCCACCGGCGATTATCTTCGCCACGGCCTACGACGCCTATGCGCTGAAAGCGTTTGAAGTGCACGCCATCGATTACCTATTAAAACCCATACGCGCGGCACGGCTCGCGGAGGCGTTGGCGCTGGCGCAAAAATCGCGCCCCCCAAAGCCTGAAGTCCTGGCCGACTTGCGGCGCGCACCGCGCTGTCGGCGAGTGAACGCGGCAAGGTGCATTTGATCCCGGTGCCGGATATTTTGTATCTGCGCGCGGAATTGAAATACGTTACCGCGCGCACACGCGAACGCGAGTTTCTGCTTGACGAATCGCTCACACGGCTGGAGGAAGAATTCGGCGAACGCTTCGTGCGCGCGCATCGCAGTTGTCTGGTGGCGCGCGCCGCGATCAAGGGCTTTGAACGCGCTGCGCTCACTTCAGGTGAAGGCAGCGAGGGTCATTGGGAGGTGCTGCTCAAGGGCCTCGACGAACGCATAGCAGTCAGCCGGCGTCAACAACATATTGTGCGCGATATACAAAATATATAATAAAAACAAATACTTACGTATAATTCGTGTTCACGGCTACTGCAACGTAAACCGCTGCACGCGCCGCCCAAACCCCGCTTCCGCTGTATACAGATTGCCCTTGGAATCAATCGCGATATTGTGCAGATTGCGGAACTCGCCGGGCTGACGACCGGGGCGGCCGAAAGCGCTGAGCTTTTGGCCGTCTTCACGCGCGAAGATATGCACTTCGGAATTCGAGCCGTCGGCCACCATCAAGAAGCGTTGTTGCGCGTCGCGTGAAATGGCGATGTCGGCGAGCGGGCCGCTCAAGGTTTGCGCTTCGATGAAAAACTCGCGCAGGAATTTACCGCTGCCCTCGAACACCTGAATGCGATTGTTCGGCCGGTCGCACACGTAAATCAGCCCGTCGCGCGAACGGCGCACGCAGTGCGGATTGCCGAATTGCTTTGACGGCGTGATGCCCGGCTTGTACGGCGGCTGTTTGGCGTCGTCCGGCACCGTGCCGTAAGCGCCCCAGTGGCGTTTGTAAGCGCCGGTGGTGGCATCGAACACGATCACGCGCTTGTTGGTGTAACCATCGCCGACATAAATTTCATTGGCGGCGGCATCGGATTCAATCGCCGCCGGGGAACCCAGTTGGGTGCGGCTGTTGCTACCTTCGGATTTGCCGGGCTTGCCGATTTGCAGCAGGAACTTGCCTTCGCGTGTGAACTTGAGCAGATGATGATCCCTGGCGTGGTTGCCGGAAATCCACACATTGCCCTGCACATCGACGTGGATGCCATGTTCCTGCTCGGGCCAGTCGTAGCCCTCATTGTTTTGAGCGGGGCCGCCCCACGCACGCACCACGTTGCCGTTGGGGTCGTATTCCACTACCGGCGGCGCAGCAAGACAGCAGCGGTTGGTCGGCGGATTTTGATGGCGGCCTTTTTCATCCGCATGCAGCGTGCGCGGACGGTGCAGCACAAACACGTGATCGCGCTCATCCACGGCAACACTCGACACCTGCCCGTAAATCCAGTTGTCCGGCATGGCCTTGGTCCACAGCGGATCGACCTGATAACGCGGGACCGAGCCGCCGTCAGCCTGCATGGGCTGCTGCGCGCACCCGATCACAATGGCAGCCGTTGCGGCGAGTGCGGCCACGCCCGTGAAGAGTTTCTTTTGCTCCTTCTGCCCCTTTTGTTCCTTGCGCCCCTTGAGGTCAGTACGCTTCATGTGCTCCCCCTGTTTGGCCATGAATGTTTAATTTGCCGCATGATCGTATGCACACCACAAGGTGGCAAGCGGCATAGGTGTGCTTTAAAAAATATCAATAAAAACAATTAGTTATGACGATCCATCTAAACCCTTAACCCCATTCACCAGGGCTTCGCGTTTAAACCAGCAGATCGTTGTTCGCCGAACGGCATCTTCTGGAGACCCGCATGAACCGCAGAGAATTCTTGAATCAGTTGAGCACGGCAGCTGCCGCCGGTTGCGCACTGGGCTATACACAACATGCCACAGCGCAAGATGTACGCCCGGTGTTTGAACCACCCTGGCTGACGGTCGCACGCGGCGCGGAAACCCCGGTGCAACTCCAGTCGGTGCGCATCGTTGCCGAAGTCAGCGGCAGCCGCGCGTTGACCACGGTGGAAATGGTGTTCTTCAATCCGAATCAGCGCGTGCTCGAAGGCGAGCTGCAATTTCCGCTGCTCGACGGCCAGCACGTCGCGGGCTTTGCGCTCGACATTGATGGCGTGCTGCGCGAGGCCGTACCGGTGGAAAAAGCCAAGGGCCAGCAGGTGTTTGAAGACGTGATCCGCACGCGCATCGATCCGGCTCTGCTGCAAACCACGCTGGGCAACAACTACAAGCTGCGGGTGTATCCGCTGCCCGCGCGCGGCACGCGGCGTGTGTCCATCCGTTACGCCGAAACGCTCGCCGCCATGGCCGTCACCAACGGCACCGCGGAAGGACTACGGCGCTACCGCGTGCCGCTGGACTACGCCCGGCAACTGTCCAGCTTCGACCTGCGCGTCACCGTGCGTGCGCCACAAACCGCACCGCTGCTCAAAGCCCATCCCGATGGCCTCACGTTCCGCACTCGCGGTACGGATTACGAAGCGGAAATCTCGCACAAGGATTACCACGCAAGCGGCCTGCTAGAGGTGCACCTGCCTGCGTCGACACGCCCTGAAGTACATACACAAACGGTCGACGGCAAAACCTACTTTCTCGCCGAGGTGCCCGCGCGGAAGACAATCACCGCGCCACGCCATGTGCCCTCCATCGTGGGCATAGTCTGGGACGCATCCGGCTCGGGCGCCACGCGCGACCGCACCCGCGAATTCGCCCTGCTCGACACCTATTGCAAGCGTATCGGCAACAACGGCAACGGCGAAGTGCGCTTGACACGGCTGCGCGACACCGCCGAAGCGGTGGAACGCTTTCGCATCGTCAATGGCGACTGGCGCGCCCTGAAGCGCGCGCTCGAAGCCACGCCCTACGACGGTGCAACGCATCTGGGCGCATTCCAGGCTGAACGTGATGTGCAGGAATATCTGCTGTTCAGCGACGGTCTCGACAACTTTGGCGGGAAGCCATTTGCCCATTTGACCGTGCCGCTTTACGCCATCAGCACCACCGTGTCAGCCGATCCGGCCCGATTGCGGCGCATCGCCGACGCCAGCGGCGGCAAGTTTCTGAATGTACATGCGCAGGGCGCCGCCGACGCCGCGCGCGGTCTGCTTTACAACGAGCCGCGCATCGTGGGGCTGCATGGTGACGGCGTGACACTACTCACAGCCGCGTCACGCATGCCGGACAACCGGCGCTGGCTGGTGGCCGGGCAGCTGACAGGGGAGCGTGGCCTGCTGCGCGTGACGGTGTCGCGTGGCGGGCCGGCGTCAGCGAACGAAACCCTCTCAGTCCCACTGCAAGCAAATCACGGTACCGACCATCTCACCGCCGCTGCATGGGCCCACCAACGCCTGGCTGAACTCGACGGCGAGTACCGCCTGAATCGCGCCGAGATCCGCCGCCTCGGCATGGCGTTCAACCTCACCTCGCGCGAAACCTCGCTGATCGTGCTCGACCGTATCGAGGACTATGTGCGCCACGAGATCGTGCCGCCACCGGAACTGCGCGCAGAGTACGAACGCCAGCGCCGTACGCTGCATGCGCGCGCGGACGACGAGCGCGCACGGCAACTGGAACGCGTGCTGCGCCTGTTCAGGGAAAAAACCACGTGGTGGGAGAAGGATTTTCCCAAGAACGCGCGCCCACAGCCGGACGCCAGGAAGCCTAAAGAGGCTGAACGCCGTCAGGAAGCTGACGATGGTGCGCTGCGCGACGAGCGGTGCGAGTCGAATCGCCCGCGTCTGGCAGAACAGCCGCCTGTGGCAGCCCCCGCGGCCTCCCCGGCACGCCCGGCGCCCGCTGCCGCGCGTGCGTTGGCGCTTGATGGCGCGGTCGCCGGGCGGCTGGCGAAATCAGGGGATGGCATTGCCGGCGGCACGGCTGCGAATGTGTCCGCGCCGGCGCCAGCCAGCGTCGCCATACAACTCAAACGCGCCACCCCGGACGCGCCTTACTTCGCGCGTTTTCGCGATGCCGCCAACACCGATTTATACCGCGTGTATCTGGACGAACGCGCGGGATATCTCAACAGCACGGCGTTTTTTCTGGATGCCGCCGACGCATTTTTCGATAAGGGGCTCACCGTGCTGGGCGTGCGCGTGTTGAGCAACCTTGCGGAGATGGAACTGGAGAATCGTCACATTCTGCGCATTCTCGGCTATCGCCTGAAGCAGGCCGGGCACGCGCGGTTGGCGATTCCCATCCTCGCGCGCGTGCTGGAGCTTGC
>SYEN01000179.1 GCA_005800795.1 Burkholderiales bacterium
CAAATCGGTGATGGCCGGCGCGCTGCCTTTGTATGGCACGTGCACCATGCTGATACCGGCCAGCGTTTTAAATGATTCACCCGCCAAATGCTGTGGCCCGGCATTGCCCGAGGTTGCGAACGCCAGTTGCCCGGGCCGCGCCTTGGCCAGCACGATGAGTTCACGCACATTGCGCACGGGTAAACCGGGATGCGTGGTCAACAGCATGGGCGCGGCGGCAATCTGCGTGACGCCGGCGAAGTCGCGCAAAGTGTCGTAAGGCAGCTTCGCGTGCAGCGCCGGATTGGTGGTGTGCGTGTTGGCCGTCAGCAACAGCGTGTGGCCGTCCGGCGTGCTCTTCGCCACCAGATCGGAGCCAATGAGCGTGCCGCCGCCGGGGCGGTTGTCCACCACCACCTGCTGGCTCCACGCGATGGAGAGCTTTGCCGCCAGTGTGCGCGCGAGCAGATCGGTTCCGCCGCCGGGTGCAAAAGGCACAATGATGCGCACCGAACGCTGCGGAAAATTGACGTCCGCCCCCTGCGCGCCTGTAGCCAGCAGGTGCAGCAACGCCAACCCTGAACCGTGAATGATGAACGATTTCATTTGCCTGCCAGTCCTGAGTGCTTGACCACGGCCGCCCACTTGATGATCTCGCTGCGAATCAGCGCGGCGAACGTTTCCGGCGTGCCGCCCGTAGGCTCCGCGCCATCAGCGGCAATGCGTTCGGAAAATTCCTTCGTCTTGATGAATTTGTTGGCTTCGGCATTGAACCGCGCGATGATGGCCGCTGGTGTTGCCGCCGGTGCGAGCAGGCCGTACCAGCCGATGTATTCGTAGCCCGGCACGCCGGATTCATGCACCGTGGGCAGATCAGCCAACGCTGCTACGCGGTGTTTGCCGGTGACCGCCAACGCACGCACGCGGCCCGATTTCAGGTGCGGCCCGGCTGCGGGCAGGCTGGCAAAATACATCGACACTTGGCCAGCGATCAAATCGACCAACGCCGGCCCGCCGCCTTTATACGGCACGTGCAGCACGTCGACTTTTGCCAGCATTTTGAAAAGCTCCGTCGCCAGATGCGTGGAACTGCCGCTGCCGCTGGAGGCGTAAGTCAATTCCGTGGGCCGCGCGCGCGCCAGCTTGACAAGGTCGGCCATGCCGCGCACCGGTACCGAAGGATGCGCCAGCACCACGTTCGCTGCCGAGGCGATTTGCACGATGGGCGCGAAATCTTTTTCCGGGTGAAACGGCAGCTTGGGCGTGAGACTGATATTCGCCGCGTGGCTGATTGGCACCACCAGCAGGGTATAGCCGTCTGGCGCGGCCTTCGCCGCCGCCTCAGTGCCGATGATGCCCCCCGCACCGCTGCGGTTTTCCACAATGACGTTTTGCCCCAATTGTTGTTGCAGTGATTGCGCACACAGGCGCGCGACGAAATCCGAGCCGCCGCCCGGCGCGTAGGGCACGATGATGCGCACGGGCTTGACCGGGAAAGTCTGCGCGCGAACCCCGCACGCAACCGCCCAGGCACATGATAAATAAATCAATAAAATCATATAGTTATGCATGAAGTACTGCCGACAATGCCGCTACGGCGGATGCGCCGCGCAATTGGCTTACGGCACCGATCACACGTTCAACGCGCTTGCTGTCGGCCAACGGCTTGGCCAACAGCCGAAACTTTGCTTCAATCTCTGCGCCATCGCACGCATCAGCCGCGGTGCCGTGCGGATCGATCACCGTGCTTTCAAAGTGGCGCTGGTTGTTGAGTTCGATTTCCACGCGCGCGGCGAAGTGCGCGGGGTACAGTGCATCCAGTTTTTCGTCGATGCGCAGCTGTGTGAGCCGGGACACCCGGCGGATTTCCGGATCGGCCAACGCCTGTGTATCGAACGCCGCCGGGTCGCGCGGATTTCTCACCACGGCAGCACCCGCGCAATAGGGGATGCTGTATTGAGCAGCCATGGTCTCTTGCGGATTCGGATCACCGTTATGGTCAACGGCGCGCTTGCTGGTGTGCACCACAATGCGTTTCACGTCAGAGGGCGACATTGCGCTGTCGCGCTTGATGGTCTCAATGGCGTTGGAAACGGCATGGATCAGCCCGCAGCACGGATAGGCCTTCACCCATACGCGCGATATCGCGTAATCCTCACCAAGTTTGTCAGTCAGCGCATTGACAGCCGTGTCGCTGCCGCCGATGACTTCAATCAGGCCAAAGTGCCCGTCGATGGCGGCGAGCGGTCCGGTGAAGCCGCGCTGCGCCAGTTCGCACGCCAGCACACCGGTTTCTGCCGCGCGGCCCGCGTGCATGCGCTTCACCATGCCGCCGCTGCCTTGGGTAAATGCCTTGATGCCGCCTGCACAGGAACACGCACTGCCGATGGCGGCCAGTACCGTGTCGCGTGGCAGCCCCAGCACCACGCCCACCGCCACGGTGGCGGCAATGGGTCCCGCCACGCCGGTGGTGTGAAAGCCGCGTGTGTTGTGTTCAGCGCCGAGTGCCCAGCCCAGCCGCGACATCATTTCGTAACCCGCAATGATGGCAAGCAACAGTCGTTCGCTGGGCGCGTTGGTTTCCTCCGCCACGGCCAGCGCGGCGGGAACCACGCACGCGCCGGGGTGTACCAGCGCACCCTGAATAATGTCGTCGAGCTCAAAGCCGTGCGTGGCCGTGCCATTAGCGAGCGCCGCGCGCGAGGGTGCGACGGTTTTACTGGAACCAAACAGTGTTGCTTTGCCTTGTGAACCTTCGTGCTCGATCTGCTCGCGCAGAATTTTCCCCCACGGCTGTATCGCGCCATAGATGCCGCAGCCTAGCGTATCGAGCAGCGCCATGCGGGCGTTTTCCCCCAGCGGGCCATCGAGCAGCGATGCGGGCAGCGTTAGCAGATGATCAACAAGTAACGCGCTTTTCATTACACCCTGATCCGCACCGGCATTCATAGTTAGTCCTTGTAAAGCTGCTTACGTTGATCGGTGAGCGTGCGATAACAAATCGCGTTTGCTGGCATTGTGGCTGGCGGCGTCGAGAGTACGGTCAGATCGCGGAACGCAAAGGTCTTGTGCATGCCCGTGCAGGCGAGGCGCTTTGCCCCGGTGCGTCGGGGAGCATGGGCGTCGGTCACGTCTTCAACCTGCAGAAATTGGCCGAGCGGCACGTTGATCGCGCCATCCGCATCGTCATACAGGTTGCGCGTCCACAACTGATACGCCGGGCGAAAGCGCGCGCTATTCGCGCCATTGCCGCCCGCTTTGATGTAGACCTCGGTTTGAAACACCGCCGGACTGTCCAGCGTATACATCGCCAGATAGCGCGGCGTGTCGCCCATGTGGCGAAAACGCTGCGCCGTGCGGAAGCCGGGCACGCGGAGCAGCACGTCGAGGTTGGTGTTGTACCAGTCGCTCCACTCCTGCTCCCAATCGGCGCGACCGAACAATTGTTCCACGATGTAAATTGTTTTCATGTTTTGGTGTATTCGTCGGATTGCTCGATAATTGTGCCATACGCTCACCCAACCATCACGGTATCAGTTCACTTCCAGCAACCCGCAAACCCCCACACTGTCGTTCCCGTTCCACGAAAATGAGGCGGGAACCCATAACACAGGTGGCATCGCAGTCACCCTATGGATTCCCGCCTGCGCGGGAAAGACACTGCGGGGAGGTAGGTGCATGAGGAATTCTGAGACTGTGTGTTTATCCATCATGCCTCAGTTTCAAACCCGCCTCACCCCCGAACTTATCGCGCATTCCACCGCCAGCGGTGCCTGGCCCAATTGGCTATTGACGGATTTCCTTGACGAGGTGGTCAAGGCGTCTCCCAACAAGACGGCTATCATAGACAGCCGCGGCACCATCACCTATGGCGAACTTGCTCGCGAAAGCGAACGTTGCGCCCACGCGCTGCTCACGCTGGGCTTGAAACCGGGCGACGTGGTCGCCCTGCAGTTGCCCAACTGGAAGGAATTCCTGATCGTGCATCTGGCAGCCACGCGCATCGGCGTGATCAGCAGCCTGATCACCCCCATGAGCCGCGACCGCGAATTGACGCACATGCTGAATCTTTCCGATGCGAAAGTGCTGGTGATCCCGGACACCTACCGCAACCACGACTACCGCGCGATGGCAGCGCGTGTACGGGGTGACCTGCCGGCATTGCAGCACGTGATCGTGGTGGGTGAGCCTGCCCACCCGCACGAAGTGGCGTGGCCGGACTTTCTGGCGGCAGCAGAGATGCATCACGACTTCGCACCATTTGGGCCACACGCCAACGACGTAACCGAGATCGTTTTTACTTCCGGCGCCACCGGCGAACCCAAAGGGGTCATGCACACCAGCAACACCATCGTCGCACCGCAATTGGCGCTGGCGGCGTCGCTGCAACTCACACGCGACGACGTGATCCACATTGCCTCCACCATCGCGCACCAGACGGGTTTTTTGAACGGTGTGCGATTGCCCATTCAGCTGGGCGCCACCGTGGTCTTGCAGGACGTGTGGTCACCGGAGAAGATGGTCGAATGGATCGCCCAGCACCGCATCACGGTGTCGAGCGGCAGCGCCACTTTCCTGCTGGATCTGCTGCGCGCCAAAAATCTCGAACAATGCGATTTATCGTCGTTTCGCATCTTCCGCTGCGGCGGCGGGCCGATACCGCGCGCGCTGCTGAAGGAGGCGCGCGAAAAGCTGCCGCGCACCGGCATTCACTGCGGCTGGGGCCAGACCGAAAACGCGGTGGTCACGTTGACGCGCATCGGCGCGCCCGACGAAAAGCTGCTCAACACCGACGGTTGCGCGCAACCGGGCATGGAAGTACGCGTGGTCAACGCGCAGAATCAGCCATTGCCGCCGGGCACGGAAGGCCGGCTGCAATGCCGCGGGCCGTTCATGTTCGTGGGCTATATCAAGCAGCTCGAATTGACCCGTGACAATTTCGATGGCGAGTGGTTCGACACCGGCGATCTGGCGACGCTTGACGCAGAAGGCTTCATTCGCATCACCGGGCGGTTGAAGGACATCATCATTCGCGGCGGTGAAAACATCCCCGTCAAATACGTCGAGGACATTCTCTATGAAGACCCGCGCGTGCAGGACGCCGCGATCGTTGCTATGCCTGATCCGCGCCTGGGCGAGCGCGCGTGTGCATTTGTGATCTGTCGGGACGGGCAGACGCTCGATATGAAGACCATGCAGGATTTTCTCGCTGCGCGGGGTGTGGCCAAGGTGTATTGGCCGGAGCGGCTGGAGATCGCTGAAGAATTGCCGCGCACGGCGAACGGCAAAATACGCAAGGCGGATTTGCGGGCCCGATTGACATTGGATAAGTGACGTTACACTACAGCCATGACAACACCGCTCGGCCCCGCAAACTTTGAAGATCCCGCATCTGACGACGCCCCCATCATCAATGAGCCGCGCCTATGGGTGCAAAGGGGCTGGACGGCACGCGTCATTAAAAACGGCGATGACGACGGCTGGGCAGTGGAAATGATACGGGATGGCCAACCCGAGCCCGCACTGGTTGGTCCGTGGACCATGGGCCGCGACAAAAAGAATCCGAAACCCCTCGACAGCGCTGCATTTAATACCTTGGTCAAAACAGCCTCGGAAGTGGTGCTCCGCCACGAGCAGCAACTGCTGGCCGCGATGCACAAAACCGTCTCCGTCATGGTGAACGATCAGGCTGTCCGTGTGGTGTTGGACATTGTGCCTGACGAAGACGAACCGCATGCACTACTGAGCGCTCATAACCCGGACGGCACGTTAATGGCGCAGGTGAAAGTGCGGCCAGACTTCAAATTAAACGCGTCCAGCGCTTCCGCGTGGATAGCGAGCGGGTGCGGTAGGCCAAAATGAAATGGTGGCGCAGCAAACGCAGGGTGGGCACGCCCTTTATGCCCACGCGCTGCGGACTAATTGATATTTTGTCGTGTGGGCAAAACAAAGAACGTTTTGAGCGCCTAACTAATTCAAATCACCCCACTGGATTTGTAGCCGGCCACTTCCTCAGCCGAGTGCCCCAACCACTCGCCTAGCACCGCCTCATTACTGGCCCCTAACGTCACATTGGGCTCAATCGCCCGCCGCGGCGTGCCTTCGAAAATCAGCGGTGAATTGGGCAGCACGATACGTCCCATGACAGGGTGGTCTATCCATTCCAGACTACCGCGCGCGTGCATGTTTTCGTCGTGCATGACCTCTTTGAGTGTGCGCACTGCCGCACACGGCACGCCGGCGTCGGTCATGCGTCTGGCGACGTCATGCTTCATCTGGTTTTTGCTCCAGCTCTCGAGCAGTTCATCGACGACCGCCATGTTGGCGACCCGTGTGGCGCGCGTGACCAGGCGCGGGTCGGTTTTGAGATCGGGCCGCCCGATGACATCGAGCACGGCGAGAAAGTGATGATCGTTGGGTGCGTTCAACACCACGAAACCATCCTTGGTGGCATAGGCGTTATAGGGCGCAATGCCGAGGCCGGCGTGTTTGTTGCCGGTGCGTGCCGGGGCTGCGTCGCCGCGTGCGTGCAGCATCCCGTAGTTCGACGCAAGGGACGCGTAAATCGCATCCTGCATGGATACTTCTACCACGCGACCCTGGCCGGTGCGCTCGCGTTCATACAGCGCCGTGACGACCGCCGCGTAAAGGTGCGTGCCCGCGCCAAAATCGCACACCGCAGCACCCGCTTTCACCGGCGGCAGGTCGGCATAGCCCGTGGAATCCACCAAGCCGCTCATGGCCTGCATCACCAGATCCATCGCCGGGTAGTCGCGGTAAGGGCCGGTCTTGCCATAGCCGGAGCTGGAGCCATAAATTAAACGCGGGTTGATTTTTTGCAATTCCGCCGCACCCAGGCCGAGACGATCCATCACACCGGGGGCAAAGTTCTCCACCACCACATCGGCGCGCGCCACCATTTCGCGGAACAGCGTTTTGCCCTGCTCGGTCTTGAGATTCAGCGTCACTGATTGCTTGTTGGAGTTCAACATCGCAAACGGCAGGTCAGCACCCCCCATGTCGCCACGGCTGCGCAGGTTTTCACCTTCGCGCGGCTCGATCTTGATCACGCGCGCGCCGGCCATGGCCATCATGAACGTGGCGTACGGGCCGGCGTAGATGTGCGAGAGGTCAAGAACGGTGATGCCGGACAGGGGTAAAGGCGGCAGGGTTGATTCTGTGGACAAGAGGCCTCCGAAAGCACTACTTATAACTATTTGATTTTATTAAAATTTTCAAGTGCCTGCCACCCGCGCCAGCGCGCGCTGCGCGGTGCGATAGTGCGGGCGGTCGAGCATTTTGCCGTCAACTGATACCACGCCCGCGCCGGGTGCGGCATCAAATGCCGCGATCACCTTGCGCGCCGCTTCGACATCGGCGGCAGAGGGTGTGAACGCCTCGTTGATGACGGCAATCTGGTCAGGATGGATCGCCGCCTTCGCTGAAAAGCCGCTGCGCAACGCCTCGATGGCTTCCTTGCGCAGCCCCGCGGCATCACGGAAATTGGTGTACACCGCATCGACCGCCACCGCCGCGGCGGATGCCGCGGCAAACAGGCACAGCGACCGTGCCAGCAAATAGGGCGCAGCATAACGCCCGTCGTCGTCACGATTGCTGATGGCACCCAGATCGGCCGCGAGGTCTTCGCCGCCCCACAGCATGCCGTAGAGGCGCGCAATCGGCGGAGCGTCGTAACCGTTTAAGCCCAGCAAACTGCCGCCGGTTTCGGTGACGATGGGCAGAATGCGAGTCTCGCCTGCCGGCACGCCGTCGCGCGCTTCCAGCGCGTCGAGATAATGCGATACCAGCCGCACGTCGCCGCCGTTGCGGCACTTGGGCAGCATGATGCCGAACGGACGTGCCTTGACCACTGCGGCGAGATCGAGCAATGCCGCGCCCGTGTCGAGCGCATTGATGCGCACAAACAGTTTCATGCGCGCGCCAGCAGCGAGCGTGGCCGCGCATAGTTCGCGTGCTGCCGCCTTGCGGCCCGCCGCCACCGCGTCTTCAAGATCGAGTATCAGTGCGTCCGCCGCGCTGGCAAGGCCCTTGGCGATCTTGCGTTCGTCGTCGCCCGGCACGAATAGAAGTGAGCGCATGGTTTCCCCGTGATGTCTTCGCCGATAGAGCCCGGAAAATGGGGCTATCGTAACTAATTGTTTTTATTATATATTTTTCGGATTAGAAATTTCCCATCCCTAGGCAGCCGTTGATCGGAAAATCCGCCATCAGCTTTTTGCCGATCAACTCTTTCAGCGTTTCCGTGGTGCCGCCGCCAAGCGTGCCGTAACGCGCGCCGCGATAAAAACGCGACACCGGAAATTCGTCGGTGAAGCCGAAGCCGCCGTGCACCTGTATCGCGTCGCTGGTGACCCGCAGCGACATTTCGTTCACGGTGATTTTTGCGACGGCAGCGAGGTACGGATCGGGAAACGGATTCGCCGATGCGGCCGCGCGATACAGCACCGAGCGGCTGGCTTCGATGTCGCGATACATTTCCGCCAGCTTGTGGCGTATCGCCTGAAACTCGCCGATGGGCCGCCCGAACGCGCTGCGGTCGCGCGCATATTTGACGGCTTCCTCCAGCGCGCCTTCGGCCAGCCCCAGCGACACGCTGGGGTTCAGGCAACGCTGCGTGTTAAACGCGCTGATGAGTTTTTTGAAACCGCCTTCCTTTAACACCAGATTTTCCAGCGGCAGCTCGCAATTCTCGAAGCGGATTTCCGCAAGATTTTCGCCACCCATGGTGTGATAACGCGCGGTGCATTCAAAGCCTGGTGTGCCGCGTTCAATCAGCACGCAGCCGATGCCGCCGATGCCCGGCTGTTTGTTGACGCGGGTGAACACCACGAAGCACTGCGCCTCGTCCACGCGGCTAATCAGCGTCTTCACGCCGTTCAGAATCACCCGGTCGCCCTTGATTTCGCAGTTGGTGCGGTAATTACCGACATCGGTGCCGGCATGCGGCTCGGTCATGCAGATGGCAAGAATAACCTCCGAGGTGCACACGCCCGGCAGCAGGCGTTCCTTCAAGTGTTTAGGCGCATAGGTGGAAATAATCCGCACCTGCGTGCCGACTTCACCCATCAAGTCCATTGCCGTCACGTAACAGCCCTTGGAGACTTCTTCGAGCACCAGCGCGGTGTCAAGCACCGGCAAACCGAGACCGCCGTATTCCTCCGGCACGGCCATGCCGAGCACGCCGATTTTTGCCAGTTCCTTGAAATTGTCCCAGGGGAAAGTGCCGTCCATGTATTTCAGCGCGTTGGGCTTTATGACGTCCTGTGTGATTTCACGCACGGTATTGACCATGCTGCGCTGCTCGGCGGTCAGTTCAAACTGCATCATGAGAAAAGCTCCTTTGGTATGGCGCGATTGTAATCGTGTTATGCGATCAAACGCCCTGGCCGCTCAAACACGCGGGTGGGATGTTTCAACAAATGCTGGTAGCGGCTGCGCACCAGATTTTCCAGCGCGCCGACATGACTGCCCATTTCGGCGGCAGCGGCCTCGCCGTCGCGGCGGCGGCAGGCGTCAAGTATGCGTTGATGCGCCGCAACGACGTGCGCCTGGTTGCCGACCGAATAGCGGATGCCGTGGTGCTCGCCATGGGCCAGCACGCTGATGGTGTTCCAGAACACTTCCAGCACCTTGTTGCCGCTGGCGCGCGCGATGATGCTGTGAAACACGCGATTCTCCTCGAGGAACGCATCCTGATCGGCCTGCACATCCAGCGCCCCCATGCGTGTGATCGAGGCCTCCAGTTCGGCAAACTCCGCCTTGCTGCCACTGATGGCGGCTTCAAATGCCAGTGCGGGTTCGATGACTTCGCGTGATTTCAGCACCGTGCCGAACGGCACTTCATGCAAACGCAGGAAAACGGACAACCCATGCGCCAGCAAATCAATGCTGGGTTCGCGAACGATAATGCCGCCGCCGGGGCCGGGGCGGCGCTCCAGCACGCCCTGCGATTCCAGCAGTTGCAGGCTTTCGCGCAGCGTCGGCCGGCTTACATTGAACTGCGTGAGCAATTCGGCCTCGGTGGCAAAACTGCTGCCGGGTTTCAGGCGCGCGGCAATGATGCGGTCGAGCAATTGCTGCGCGACATGCTCTGCCTTGCTGCGATGGGCGTTTTCCACGGGGCTTTAGCGGGATTCGTTCTTGTTCGCCGGCGCGCCAAAGCGCGGCGGACGCCTTTCCGAGAAAGCCGCGAGACCTTCCGCGTAGTCCGCCGACGTCAAAATCTCGCGCAGCGCACCGGCCTCCAGCTTTAATCCCTCGGCCAGCGTGGTTTGAATCCCGCCGTAAATCACCCGCTTGGCGGTGCGCGCGCCGGATGGCGAGCGCGAGGCCAGCACAGTGGCGATGCGCATCACATGTTCGTCGAGCGCTTCCGCGGCAACAGCGCCGTTGATCAGACCGATTTCGGCAGCGCGTTTGCCGGTGACCGGTTCTCCGGTAAGAATAAGTTCCAGTGCGCGCATGGCGCCAATTGCGCGGGGCATGCGCTGTGTGCCGCCCGCACCGGGGATGGCGCCGATGCGCGCTTCGGTCAGGCCGATTTGCGCGTCTTCGGCGGCGTAGCGCAGATCGCAGGCCAGCGCGATTTCGCAGCCGCCGCCGAGCGCCAACCCATTGATGGCACAAACCGTCGGCATCGGCGCCGCATCCAGCGCATCCACCGCAGCATTGATCGCACGATTGTGTTTGACCCGCGCCGCTTCGTCCATGGTACGGCGTTCCTTCAGATCGGCGCCCGCGCAAAACGCGCGCCCGGTGCCGCGAATCAGGATCACGCGCGCATTGCCAGCGGCGGCTTCAGTGATCGCGGCAAGCAGCGCGTTGGTCATGTCCACGCCGAGGGCATTCAGACGGTCGGGCCGGTTTAGCCGTATGTCGACGATGCCCTCCGCGTGGGAAGTGACGATAATGCCGGTGTCTGTCTGCATGAAGGGGCTCGGGTTAAACGGTCGCGGGCCGTGCTGCGTTGGGGGCTGTGGCGAACCATACGCCAGGCAGACGGGAATAACAGGCTGCAATGCTAGCGCCCGCCGCTCGAATCTGTCAAATCATCTACATCATTTGACAGCCAGACAAGGCGCAACATAAACTGACCGTAAATGGCAAAATGCCCTCGGGGAGAAGCATGACCACACAACGTTGCCAGACGCGGAGTTTTTTATTCAGCGGTACGCTGGCGTTGTGCTTCGCCGCAAACGCGGCGGTCGCGCAGACACCGGACGCGAGCCGCTTTCCCGCCAAACCGATACGGCTGATTGTTCCGTTCCCGCCGGGCGGCAGCAACGACATCCTGGCGCGCTTTCTGGCGCGCCGCATGGGCGAGCGCATGCCGCATCACACCATCATTGACAACCGGCCCGGCGCAGACGGCATTATTGGAACCGAACTTGCTTCACGCGCGCCGGCTGACGGCCATACGCTGGTGATCGTGTCCACCTCGTTCGCCATCAACCCGGCCGTACACAAAATGCCGTTTGATGCGGAAAAAGCCTTCGCACCGATTGGCCATATCGCGAGCGGGCCGAACGTCATCTGTTCGCATCCCAATTTCGCGGCACGCAGCGTCAAGGAATTGATTGCGCTGGCCAAATCCCGGCCAGGCGAGCTGCGTTATGCCACATCGGGCGTCGGCGGGGTCAATCATTTCGGCGGTGAATTGTTCAACCAGCTTGCCGGGGTAAAACTCATTCATGTGCCTTACAAGGGCGGTGGCCCGTCGATGATCGACGTGATGTCCGGGCAGGTGGAAGTGGTGTTCGGTACGCTGATTCAGGCATTGCCGCATATTCGCAGCGGCAAACTCAAGCCCCTCGGAGTCGGCTCCGCCCAGCCCTCGCCGCTGGTGCCCCAGGTGCCAGCCATCGCAGCAAGCGTGCCCGGCTACGAAGTCAAAATCTGGTGGGGGCTGCTCGCGCCAGCGGGCGTGCCGGCGCCCATCGTCAACCGGCTTAACTCGGAAATCAACGCGATACTGGGCGAGCCGGAAATGGCCAAACGCCTGACGGCAGAAGCGGCCGATCCCGTGATCGCCTCGCCCGAAACGTTCGGCAAGTTCATCACCGCCGATCTGGCGAAGTGGGCGCGCATCGCGAAGGCGTCGGGCATCAAAGCCGAGTAACGCGTAAAGTAGCTAGGCAACCAGGCATTTTCGGAGAACAGCATGGACACCACGCCTCATAAACCCGCGGCACCGGAACAAACGCTGGACGCATTTATCGCGCTGTCGCAATCCCTGCGCTGGGATCACGTGCCAGAGGCCACGCGCGTGAATGTACGGCGCGAGTTGCTCGATTATCTGGGCGCTGCCATCGCCGGCCGAGCGGCGGTGGGCATGCCGCCGTGGCTGAAAGTGTTGGTGGATGCCGGTGGCCGCCCCGACGCGTGCGTGCTGGGCGGGCCGCGCGTGCCTGCCGCCACGGCAGCGTTGTGCAATGGTTACTTCGGTCATGTGCTCGAATTCGACGACACACATGACGACGCGGCGCTGCACGCCGGCTCGGCTGCCATACCCGCCGCTTTCGCCGCCGCGGGTTTGCGGGGCTCGGTCAGTGGCAAGGAGTTCTGCGAAGCCATACTGCTGGGCATAGAACTCACCTGCCGGCTGGGCGTCGCCACACGCTTGAATCTGATCGAGGGCGGCTGGATTTACACCGCGCTGATGGGGCATTTTGGTGCGACGCTGGCATCCGCCCGCCTTATTGATCCGCGAGTGGACACACTGCGGAATGCGCTCGGTATCGTCTACTGCATGGCCAGCGGCAATCATCAATCCACGCGGGAAGGCGCACCGACCAAACATGTGCAGCCCGGTTTTGCGGCATCGCACGCGGTGACCGCGGCGCTGATGGGCAGCGCCGGCCTGCCGGGCGTCAAGCACCCGCTCACGGGCGAAGACGGCCTGAGCCGGGTGTACCTGCATGATCGTTTCGAACCCGATCGTGCCGTGCGGGCGCTGGGCACGGCGTGGGAATTTGACCGCCTGTCCATAAAGCCCTATCCGAGTTGCCGCTTTACGCACCCGGCAATCAGTGCGGCACTGGAGTTGCGCGCCAAGCTCGGCAGCGATGTTGAACAGGTTGAACGCGTCGAACTGTTGATCGGGCCGCAGGAGCTGGACGTGGTTGGCCGCAATGCCCCTGAAAAGCGCTCGCCACAGACGCGCGTCAATGCGCAATTCAGCGTTTATTGGTGCGTGGCGAATGTGCTGGCGTACGGCGAAGTCACGCCGATACAACTGGCTGAAGAAATACCGCCGTCGCCAACGCTCGCTGCGTGGATCGCAAGAATCAGTGCCGCGCCGTTTGCCGATACCAATGCGGATCAATGTGTGATTGGCGGCTGCACGATACGTGCGCACGGCAGGTTCGGCATGTGTGAGGTAACGCAATCGAGCGCCAAGGGCCACCCGGACAACCCGCTGAGCGATGATGAGCTGCTGCTGAAGTTCAAGGCGAATTTGCGCTATGCGAAAGTTGATGAAGCGCGGGCCACGGAACTCGCCGAAGCCATTTTGAGCATCGACAGTCTGTCGAATGTGCAGCCGTTGGCCGATGCAATTGCGGGGGTGGTGGGCTGACGTTATCTTGCGGCCTGTCGCTCTCGATCCGCAGCAGACAAAATCATCCCAGTTGTTCCCGCGCGGTCGGGAATCCATAAGCCCGTCTCAAGTGGCACTGTTTTATGGGTTCCCGCCTGCGCGGGAACGAC
>SYEN01000180.1 GCA_005800795.1 Burkholderiales bacterium
ACGGCCCCTGAGAATTCAGGGGCCGTTTTCGTATGACTTACGACTGACAGAAGCGCGATTACTTCTTCATTGCATCCATTGCGCCAGTCTTCGCGCCGGCAGCGGCACCTGCTACGCCACCACCGTCTTTCGCGCCGGAAACCGCGCCAGCAGCCGCGCCCTTGGCGACGTCCATTGCCTTGTCTTTGGCATCGCCCATTTTGTCTTTGGCGACTTCCATAGCTTTATCCTTGGCTGCGTCTACGGCCCCTTTCGGTGCATCACCAGCTTTGGCAGCGTCAGCGGCAGCAGGAGCTGCACCCGGAGCGGAGGCAGCGCCGCCGGCAGGCGCGTCGGACTTCGGCGCATCAGCGGATTTTGCGGCATCGCCAGCCGGTGCAGGGGCGGCGGCTGGCGCCGCAGCAGGTGCGGGGGCCGGTGCAGCGGCTTTCGGTGCGGGCGGCGTGGCGGGCTTGTTATCGCAAGCAGCAAGGCCAACTGCCATCAGGGCAGCAACAATCAGTGTATGTTTCATCGTAAATTTTCCTTCAGAGGTGAACAAGATTTGGAAAAAAGCCACCGGAAAACGCCGTTGTTTAGCTATGATTCCCATTACCGCTTTTTCCGGCGATTGGTTCGAAAATTCAAGCTACTGACCCCTTGGCAGCGATCGCGCGCATTTACGCACTTTCACACTCTGTAACGCAATTTACTACCGGTTTACCGCCAGAGAGCCAGTGGATTGAAGCAAGGCCGATTCTAACCCGCCCCTTGTTCTGTTGTCCACCGAAGCGCCGACCCTATGTCGGTTTCTCGCTGATTTTTCAGCAAATTTTGACAAATTTTTACTGAATGAAGATTTCAACGCTCTCGCGTTAGAGTCCGCTGGATGTCCCCACAACCATGGGGGTGGATAATTCCCAAAGTTCCAGGTGCCGGTCCAACAATTGCTGCGTACCTTCCACATCGTGAATTCCTTGCGCAGCACGCATATGCGCATAGTGAAATCGGTGCAGGTAGTGGCTTGCGTCAAAAATCACAAAGGGGTCGTACAGATGCCGCGCGATTTTGGGCGTGCGGCGAATCTTGAATGCATGGCCAAAATCGCGGCACAGGTCGATGACCCTCGGCAACTTGCGCTCAATGGAATCGGTGTCATGCAAAACCATGTAGACACGATTAACTGGATTGCGACGTAAAAACTGGCGTACCACTGCGGTGCGCTTTACACTGTTCCAATCCGCTGCCAGCGCATTATCGAATACGCGTATCACTGCTTCGGTTTGCGGCAGCATGGTATCGATCAGCGTTTCGTATTCCCGGAAGCTTTCAAAGCGCCGATATTGAGTGATTGGTAGCGGTCCGGCTGCTATTGTCATCGCGCCTCCAGTGCTTTAAATGGCGATCTCAAATCTTGATGTATCCCGCTCGGTACCAGGCGTGCAGCAGGCGCGCGCCCACATGCGAGGGCGTGAACGCGGGGGTCACGCGACGATCAGCCAGCCGTACCAAAGGGGCGTGATCCTTGGGCGGCAGCAGGTGGCTTTCACCATTGATGAATATCGTGCCGCCGCGAAACAGCATACGCGTGGGCAAGGCCAGACGTACGCCTTTCACCGAGACACGCCGCACAAACTCGGGCAATGCCACGGCGCGGCGCGGGCGCTTGAACACGGTTTGCGCAGCCGGCTCCGAGAGATAACAGCCGGCAAATCGCCCAACATCGTACGAGTTCCAGCGTATGTGCCGCAGAACGCGCGTAATCTTTTCCAGCATCGCCGGTGACAGGGCCGCCGGATGCTTTTGCAGCCGCAGATCAGGATCTTCGTAGAGCCCGCCGAGTGCGCCATCGGCTTGCAAATCATCCTGCAGAAATTCCAGAAAGCGCGAGGCCAGTTCGCGCTTGCGTGGCGCGCGAAAGCCGATGGACAATGTCATGCAATCGTCCAGCGCCACGCCGTCATGCGCATAGCGCGGCGGCAGGTACAGCAGATCACCGCGTTGCGTAACCCATTCACGCGTGTGGCTGAAATTCTTCAGGATGCGCAACGGCGCATTTTCAACGCAATCAAGATTTTTCTGCGCGCTGACGCGCCAACGCCGTGTACCGGCGCCCTGCAGCAGAAACACGTCGTAGCTATCGAAGTGCGGCCCGACGCCGCCGCCGGGGGGCGCATAACTCACCATCAAATCGTCCAGACGTGCATGGGGAGCAAAAGAAAAAAGACCCAATAAATCAATGGCTTGCGAAAGGTGCTGTTCTAGGCCCTGGACCAGCAGCGTCCAGCCGCCGGTAGGCAGGCCACGCAAATCCGCGCGCCGGAACGGACCGTGTTGCACCGTCCAGCGATTGCGCGTGCTTATCACCAGGCGCGATTGCACGTCACTGCGCGCTGCCAGTGTGAACAATGTGGAGGGACACAACCATGAACCGCAATCAGGAATCGCGCCGGGAACGAATAGCGGCCGCTTTTGCCAGTGGTGGAGCAGGAATTGACAAGGGCTTAATTTGCCGAGCAAGCCATCCGGCATTCGCGCCTGAAGGTTTCCACGTTGTCCCCGTTGTGTCATGGCGCGAATTGTAATCGACACGCGGGTCAACGAGGACTTCCGTTAAAATCCGTGCTCGACCACGGCAGTGCAGCGAGCGCTACACCAACGAGACAGGTACTCGATGGCGGCAGATCGCTGGGCAGCGAATAATATCCAGGGAGCAGCACATGAACGTAGCACAAAACACCGTGGTTTCTCTTTCATATGAACTCTACGACGCCGACGGCGGCCTGATTGAAAAGGCGCAGCAGCCGCTGGTCTATCTGCATGGTCATTCCGGTATTTTCCCGCTGGTGGAGCAGGCGCTGGAAGGCAAGGCGGTGGGTGAGGCGTGCAAAGTGCGACTGACGCCGGCCGATGCCTTTGGCGAATACGACGCGGAACTGGTGCGGGTCGAGGATCGCGACAAATTTCCCGCTGAAGTGGCGGTGGGCATGCAGTTCCAGGGTGAATCGGAAAAGCGGAGCGAAGTCATTGTCTACACCGTCACCGATATTGCGGATGGCAAGGTCGTGGTCGACGGCAATCATCCGCTGGCCGGGCAGACGCTCAACTTTTCATGCACCGTCGCCGACGTGCGCGCGGCCACCCAGGAAGAATTGTCACACGGCCATGTGCATGGCGCGCACGGCCATCATCACTAAGCACCCCCGAAATTCGTTAGCCACCCGGAGAGGGTGTAAACACGATTTTGCCGTCGCGTTCGCTCACACGCACACGCACCCAGTTCTGGAACGGATAGCCGAAAACCTCCAGCCGCGTGAAATTGCGCAGCGTGGCGCGCGCACGCGGATCGGCCAGCGGCTGATCGACGCGGTAGCGGTGGGTGTCGCCGTGGATCAGCAGCACTTCGCCACTGAAATTCATGGTTTCACGGGTCAGCGCGCGAAGAATGGCGGCGTAAGCGCCGCGCTCGGTGTCGCTGCCGAAAGGGTTGGCCTGCATCGCGATCACCACCGCGTGGTGTGATTTCGTGCGTGCGGTGTCGAAGGCCGCACGGATCCACGCATCGTTAGCCATGTCGCGTGCCGTTTTTTCTTTCGGCATGGCCTTGTTGTTTGCGCTGCCCGGCACGTTGATGGTGGCAAACACAATGCGCTGATGTTCCCAACGTGCATTTTCGGGATAGCCCGGGTTTTGCCGCACCATGGAAATTTTTTGCTGGCCGAGTGAAAATTCATCGGCGAAAAACAGCGTGCGCAGTTTTTGCAGGCGTTCCAGCGGATCAAACGCCGCGCCAAACGCCCGGTGACAATCCGTCCATTCGTTATCGCCCGGCGTAAAAATCAGGGGCTGATGGAACAGATTGAACCATTCACGGCGTTGCATGAACAACGCATCGGTGCAGGGTGACCAGCCGCTTTTGAAATCGCCGACGTGAATCGAAAACACCGGCTGCGCGCGGTTGATTTCTGCAATCATGCCAACAAAGCGATTTTCTTCCTCTTCCGTGTAGGGCGTGTCGCCAAACGCCACGAAGGTGAACTCCGCTGCCAAGCCGTGCCCCGTCAGACACATCCACAGTCCGCAAGCGGTCAGCCATTTTGCCACAATAGACATACTGTAAGTATTTGTTTTTATTGATTATTTATGAATCAAGTTGTTTGCGCAATCGGTACAGAAAAGCCAGTGCATCACGCGGAGCCAGCGCGTCCGGGTCAGCTGCGCGTAACTCGCCAAGAATGGGATGTTCGGGCGGCGGTTCAGGTTCCGCGGGCACATTCACCGCTCCGGAAAACAAATCGCGCTGTGGGCTGGCGGCAGCACTTTTTTCCTCCAGCGCCTGCAGATTGCGTCGTGCCGCGCGGATTACCGAGGCCGGCACGCCTGCAAGCTGCGCCACCTGCAAACCGTAACTTTGATTCGCCGGGCCTTCTTCGACGCTGTGCAAAAAAACAATGTGATCTTTGTGTTCCACCGCGTCGAAATGCACATTGGAAACTTCCTTGAAGCGCACCGCCAGTTCCGTCAGCTCGAAATAATGCGTGGCGAACAGCGCGTAACAACGGCTTTTCTCCACCAGATGGCGGGCGATCGCGCCGGCGAGTGCCAGCCCGTCGTAAGTGGACGTGCCGCGACCGATTTCATCCATCAGGACCAGGGATTGCTCGCTGGCGCTGTGCAGGATTTGGGCAGCTTCGGTCATTTCGAGCATGAAGGTCGATTGGGCATTGGCCAGGTCATCTGCCGACCCGATTCGGGTGTGAATCGCATCAATCGGTCCAAGCCGACATTCGCTGGCAGGCACGTAAGAGCCCATGCTGGCCAAAAGCACGATCAGTGCCACTTGCCGCATATAGGTTGATTTACCCCCCATATTGGGGC
>SYEN01000181.1 GCA_005800795.1 Burkholderiales bacterium
GAACTGGCGGCGATGGTGTTGATGGATGCGGTGATCCGGCAATTGCCGGGCGTGTTGGGGGATGCGGAATCTGCGGTGCAGGATTCTTTTGTGAGCGGCCTGCTGGATTGCCCGCATTACACGCGTCCTGAAGTGTACGAAGGATTGGCGGTTCCGCCGGTGCTGATGTCGGGCAACCATGCAGACATCGCCCGCTGGCGGTTGAAACAGGCGTTGGGCAGAACGGCGGCGCGCAGGCCGGACTTGTTTGAAAAGTGGTTGGCGGCACGCGGAATGAGTGAAGCAGAACGCAAGCTCTTGGAAGAATACAAAAACGAAGCGTAGAACGACACAGTAAAACGAAGTGAAGAATGAAGTAACAAGGAGCAGCAAATGAATCTGATTCAACAACTTGAAAACGAAGAAATCGCACGCCTCTCGAACAACGGCAAGAAAATCCCGGTGTTTGCGCCTGGCGACACAGTGGTGGTTAGTGTCAACGTGGTTGAAGGCGAGCGCAAGCGCGTTCAGGCCTACGAAGGCGTAGTGATCGCGCGCCGCAATCGCGGGTTGAACTCCAACTTTATCGTGCGCAAGATTTCCTCGGGCGAAGGCGTTGAGCGTACGTTCCAGACCTACTCGCCGTTGATCGCCAGCATCGAGGTCAAGCGCCGCGGCGATGTGAGCCGCTCCAAGCTCTATTACCTGCGCAACCTCACCGGCAAGGCCGCCCGCATCAAGGAAAAACTCGCGGCGCGTGGCACCTCTGCAGTGCCCGATATGCTGCCGGAAGCGCCGGCCGTTGCCCCGGCAGAAGCTGCAAAATAAGCACGTTTTATTGGTAATTTTTGCTAACGCTGCCGGTAGAACCGGTTCGCGCAAAAGGCGGCTTTGGCCGCCTTTTTCATTGAGTCCATGTTGGCGTGGCGCTACAACACAGGCGCTACCGCGTTCAAGCGTGCGCGTCTTGCGCTAACCGGCAATATCCCCTTTCCACAAATCGCTCAGGTATTCATGTTCCCGCGTGTCGAGCCAGCTCACGCGGTATTCCACCGGCGTGTCGTTGTAGGTATACGCGATGCGCTTGGCCACCAACATCGGCGTGAGCACCGGGATTTCCAGCAGTTTCGCCACGGCGGGAGATGCGTTTTCCGCTGATAACCGTTCGCTGATGCGGATCACGTTGATGCCGAAGCGTGCCTGATACAGGCCGTAGATGGTGCTTTCACGGTTACGGTACACCGTTTCAGTCAGGCCCTTGAACAACGCGGACGGTACCACGATGCCGTCGAAAATCACCGGCTTGCCGCCGAGCTTCAAGGCATTCTCCATGCGCAGCACGGGCGTGCCGGCGCCGATGCCCAGTGCAGCGGCCTCGGCAGCGGTGGCCTTGGCCTCGCGAAATGACAGAAATTCATGCACCGGCAATTCGCGCGCGCCGCTGCCGCTTTTTTGCGCGATATGGAAAAAATGAAATAGCGTGCGGTCCTCGCTGTGCGTGGCGACGAAAGTGCCGCGTCCCTGCTGACGCACCAGAATATTGCCTGCCGCGAGTTCGTCCACCGCCTTGCGCAGCGTGCCAATTGAAACGTTGAATTCACGTGCCAACACTGTTTCGCTGGGAATCGCTTCACCCGGCCTCCATGCGCCGGCAGCGAGTTTGCGCGTGAGCGCGGCCTGCACGCGGCGGTAGAGAGGCCCTGTGGGGGTGGGAGAGGCGGTCGGCATCCAGACTGATACACTGCGAGGCAATCACCTCGCGCACGGCTTGTGCGGCGTGTAATTCTAGCACCGCAGCGCAGCATTCATCTAAGTCATCTAGTTGACTCACGGTTGCGCGGGCGGGTAGCATGGGCGATCCGGGTTTCAGGTTTGAAGAGTTATTGTAACTATCTGATTTAATTCATTTTTTTGTAACTGTGTATAGAGGGCCTATATGATTCATTTTCTGGTTCACGACAAAAAGGATTCCGCCGGCGTAGCCGTGGTGGAGGGCATCAAGTCCGGTCAGGAACTCACCGGCTGGGTGATGGAAGACGACTCCACTGTCACCGTCAAGGCAATCAACGATATTCCCATCGGCCACAAGGTCACCATCAAGGCGCTTGCCAATGGTGACACCGTTTGGAAGTACGGCTTCGACATCGGCAAGGCCATCGCAGACATCAAGGTCGGCGAACATCTGCACGTGCACAACGTCAAGACCAAGCGCTGGTAAGCCGCGTCTCACTATTCCATTTCTATTTCAATACAGCGCCAATCGTTGAGACCGGGAATCTTTAACCCGTGAAGTTGTTACAGCGCCTCTGAAATGGAATTCGTATAACCGAAAATTTAGAACTGGAGAACATCATGGCTGTTGTAAACAGTAAAACCACCTTCTGGGGCTACCGCCGCGAGAACGGCCGCGTCGGTGTGCGCAACCAGGTCATCATTCTGCCGCTCGACGATTTGTCGAATGCCGCCTGCGAGGCGGTTGCGCACAACATCAAGGGCACCATCGCCGTACAGCATCCGTATGGCCGCCTGCAATTCGGCGCCGACCTGGATCTGCATTTCCGTACGCTGATCGGCGCGGGCTGCAATCCGAACGTGGCTGCCGTGGTGGTGATCGGCATCGAGGAAGAATGGACCAACCGCATAGTTGAAGCGATTGCCAAGACTGGCAAGCCGGTCACCGGCTTTGGCATCGAGCTGCATGGCGATCACGATACGATTTATCGCGCATCGAAAGTGGCCAAACAGTATGTGCAGTGGGCCTCCGAACTGCGCCGCGTGGAATGTCCGATCAGCGATCTGTGGGTTTCGACCAAGTGCGGCGAGTCGGACACGACTTCCGGTTGCGGCGCGAACCCCACCGTGGGCAACGCCTTCGACAAACTCGATCCGCTCGGTGTGACCATGTGCTTCGGCGAAACCACCGAAATCACCGGCGGCGAACACATCGTGGCTGACCGTTGCGCCACGCCGGAAGTGCGCGCGGCCTTCATGAAAATGTTCGACCGCTATCAGGAAGTGATCGAACGCCACAAAACCAGCGATCTCTCCGACTCACAGCCGACCAAGGGCAACATCGCCGGCGGTTTGACCACCATCGAAGAAAAAGCGCTGGGCAACATCCAGAAAATCGGTCACAAGTGCAAGGTGGTGGGCGTGCTCGACAAGGCCGAGATGCCGACCAAGCCGGGCTTGTGGTTCATGGATTCGTCCTCCGCCGCCGCAGAAATGGTGACACTCTGCGCGGCTTCCGGCTACGTGGTGCATTTTTTCCCCACCGGCCAGGGCAATGTGATCGGCAACCCGATCATTCCCGTAATCAAATTGTGCGCCAACCCGCGCACCGTGCGCACCATGTCCGAACACGTCGATCACGATTGTTCGGGCCTGTTGCAGCGTGAAAAAAATCTCGACCAGACCGGCGACGAACTGCTTGAAGTGATGCTGCGCACCTGCAATGGCCGCTTGACGGCTGCCGAGGCGCTGGGGCACAACGAGTTTGTGATGACGCGGTTGTACGAAAGCGCTTGATTACGTGAGCGCGTAAGCAACACACAGCGCGATGTCGAAGTTACGCGGAGCGGACATTCTCGCGCGCGCGTTGGCGGTTGCCGGCGCGCGCGATATTTTTTCGCTTTCCGGCAATCACATCATGCCGGTGTACGATGCCGCGCTTGATGCAGGCCTGCGCATCACGCACGTGCGTCACGAAGGCGCGGCTGTGCACATGGCCGACGCGTGGGGGCGGCTGACGGGCGAGCCGGGTGTCGCGCTGGTCACCGGCGGGCCGGGCCACGCCAATGGCGTCGGCGCGCTTTACACGGCTCTGGCGGGGGAATCACCGCTGGTGATGCTCTCCGGCCATGCGCCGTTGAATCAACTCGGTCGCGGCGCGTTTCAGGAGATGGCGCAGGCCGATATAGCGGCGCCGTCTACCAAACTGTCGTTTACCTCAAGCAGTGCGCAGTCGCTGGGCGATGACCTCGCGCGGGCCATACGCATTGCGCGCAGTGGCCGGCCGGGTCCGGTGCATCTGAGTCTGCCGCAGGATCTGCTCGATCAGCTGGTTGAAGAGGGTGAAAGGTTCGTGCCTGTGCGCGGGGCGTTTCATGCGTCAGCACAGCTGCTGTCCGATGCGCAAGCGGCCAGTGTGCTCGCCGTTCTTGCCAGCGCGCAACGTCCGCTGATCATCGCCGGCCCGCAGCTTGCAAGCCACCGTGGAGCGGCCCTGTGCCAACAGTTACGGGACGCCACGGGTATCGCAGTGGTGTGCATGGAAAGCCCGCGCGGCATTGCCGACCCGTGCCTGGGTGCGTTCGGCGATGTGTTGCCGGACGCCGATGTGATTGTGCTGCTGGGCAAGCAACCCGACTTCACATTGAAGTTTGCTGTCCCGCCGGCGGTCAATGCGACATGCCGTTTTGTGGTGATCGATGCGGACATCGGCGCGCTGCGGCGTTCCATCGCTAATTTGAAGGCGGCACGTGTGGCCGCGAGTGCCGTGGCGGATGCGCCCGAAGCGGTGCGTGCGTTGATTTTGGCTGCCAAAAAAAGTTCGTTTAAAACAAATACTTACAAAACGGCTGTAGAAGAAGCCATCGCCTGGCGTCCGGCCGCATGGACAAACACCAAGGCGCACACCACCGGAGTCTTGCATCCGTTGGAACTGGGCCGCGCGGTTCAGCCATTACTCGATGCGGCGGACGATCCTGTTTTTATTTCCGATGGCGGCGAGATCGGGCAGTGGGCGCAAGCGTGCATACGCGCCGAGACACGCATCATCAACGGCGTGGCGGGTTCCATCGGCAGTGCAATTCCGTTCGCGCTGGCGGCGCGCGTGGCGCGGCCCAACGCCACCATCATCGCAGCGATGGGCGATGGGACGTTTGGTTTTCACATGGCCGAATTCGACACCGCGGCGCGCCACAACCTGCCTTTTGTCGCCCTCATCGGCAACGATTCGACGTGGAACGCCGAATATCAGATTCAGTTGCGGACATATGGCGAGGCGCGCGTCCACGGTTGCGAACTCGCGCCCGGTGCGGCTTATGAAAAGGTGGTCGCGGCACTCGGCGGTCATGGCGAGCGGGTGACGAGCGCCGCCGATCTGATGCCAGCGCTGACGCGTGCGATGGCCTCGGGAAAACCCGCGTGTGTGAATGTGATGATCGAGCGCCATGCCGCGCCCACTGTGACGCGCGCGAATGACTAACGGCATGAGCACACTCAAAGTCAAAATCTGGCGCGGCGCCGAAACCGGCGCGTATCAGGAATACGAAGTCCCGCGTCAGGAAAGTCAGACCGTGCTGGACGTGGTGACGTATGTGCAGCGCCGGCTTGATCCGTCGCTGGCGTATCGCTTTGCCTGCCGCGTCGGCGTGTGCGGCTCGTGCGCGATGTCGGTCAACGGCGTGTCGCGCTGGACGTGCCGCACGCATGTGTCCAAGGTCGCTGCGGATGGAGAGCTGGAAATCGCGCCATTGCGCAATCTGCCGGTGATCCGCGATCTGGCGACGGACATGAGCGAATTTTTCGACAAATGGGCGAAGGCGCGCGGGCGTTTTACCGGCGCCACCACGCGCAAAGACGCATTCGCACAGGTAAAGCCCGAATCGAAACAACGCAAGGCGGTGGATGCCGCCATCGAGTGCATCGGCTGTGGCGTGTGTTACAGCTCATGCGAAGTGGTGACGTGGAAGCCGGATTACCTCGGGCCTGCCGCTTTGTCGCGTGCGTGGACGCTCGCCAACGACGTACGTGACGTGGCGCAAAAAGAACGGCTGGCGGCCGTGGCGGGCGACGCGGGTTGCCACGCGTGTCACACGCATTTGAATTGCACCGAGCGCTGCCCGAAAGGCATATCGCCAACGGCCGGCATCGCGGGCTTGAAGCGCGCGATATTGAGCGCGACGTTGAAAGGCGAGCTGTAGCCGAATGAACACGCGTTCACAGGTGCTGCTGTGGGGCGCACAGCGTGCGAGCGCCATGCTGCTGGCGGTGTGCGTGATCGTGCACCTAATCACCATCATTTACGCCGTGCGCAACGGCCTGTCGGCGGGGGAAATTCTCGGCCGTACGCGCGGCAGCGTGGCGTGGGGTTTGTTTTACGCGGTGTTCGTGGCGGCGGTGGCGGTGCATGCGCCGATTGGCGTGCGTAATATTTTGGCCGAGTTCGGTTGGCGCGGGCGTGGCGTGGATGTGTTGATGCTGGTGCTGGCACTGACGCTGGTGATGTGGGGATTGCGCGCGGTTTGGGCTGTGGTGTCGTAAATGAATGCCTCAAGTTGCGCAGTGACAGCTATACCAACACCGTCGTCCCCTTTCTTTTCAGCGTACGGCTGAACATGAAAAACGACGCCCGCTCCCGTAACCACCCAGCCTACTGGGCGTTCCTAGTACACCGCATTTCCGGCGTAGCGCTCACGCTGTTCCTGCCGCTGCACTTCTGGGCGCTGGGCAACGCGCTGCATGGCGAGGCGAAACTGGAAACCTTTTTGCGCTGGAGCGACCAGCCGCTGGTGAAGTGCGCCGAAGTGGCGCTGGTGCTGCTGCTGGCCGCGCACATGGCGGGCGGACTGCGTTTGCTGATGCTGGAATTCATGGATTGGCCGCGCGTCGGCGACAGCGAAAAAACGTTACTGGCGTGTGCGGCGGGCGCAAGCGCTGCGGTGGGATTACTGTTCTTGCTGAATCTGCTTTGAGCGTGTGGCGATTGCCCATTGCCGCACGCCAGCACATCGGGTATGGTGCAAAGACGCTCACGAAACGATGGTAAATTTATGTTTAAAAACAAATACTTACGAAGCCTGATTCTGGCAGCGTTGCCGCTGGGCGCTGCGCTAGTGACGCCGCTGGCACAGGCGCAGAACTATCCTGCGAAGTCGGTGCGCATCATCGTGCCGTTCGCGCCGGGTGGCGCCACCGATATCGTCACGCGATTGATTGCGCAACGGCTCAACGACAGTTGGGGCCAGACCATGGTGGTGGATAACCGCGGCGGCGCGGGCGGCAATATCGGCGGCGAGCTGGCGGCGAAATCGCCAGCCGACGGGTACACGCTGTTTATGACCAGTGGTTCCATCGTCACTGCCAATCAGCATATTTATCGCAAGATGCCGTTCGATCCGGAGAAGGATCTGGCCGCGGTCACCGGCGCGGCCAGCGGCCCGCAGCTGATCGCGGTGCATCCCACGCTGCCGACGAAGTCGCTGAAGGACTTTATCGCCATGGCCAAGGCCAAACCCAAGTTTTTCAGTTTCGGCTCGGCGGGCTTCTCCACGCAAACGCATTTGTCGGGTGAAAATTTCATGCACGCCGCCGGCATGGACGCCGTGCACATCCCCTACAAGGGCGAGGGCCCGGCCCTGGTTGATCTGGTGGCGGGTCAGATTATTTTTGCGACGCCCAACATGGCCGCCGCCATCGGCTTCGTGCAGCAGGGCAAATTGCGGGCACTGGCCGTCACCAGCAAAGAGCGCACCAAACAGTTGCCCGACGTGCCTGCGGTGGCGGAGACCATTCCCGGTTTTGAGAACATCGGTTGGTTCGGGCTGATGGCGCCCGCCGGTACACCGCAAGCGGTAATCCGCAAGGTACACGAAGACGTGACCAAATCGCTGCAATCGGCGGACTTCATCGCGCGTCTCGCACAACTGGGCATGGTGCCGTATCTAAAGGATCCGCAAGCCTTTGCGCGAACGATCAAGACGGAATCGGCGCATTGGGCGCGAATAGCCAAGGCGCGCAATCTGGTGGTGCAGTGATGCAGGTTGATCTTCAGCAGGTCGAGGAAGCAGCGAAGGAAATTTACATCCGTGCGCTGAAGCTGCTGCCGCCCGATATCAAGGAAGGCTTCAGGCGCCTTGATGCTGCCGAGTCGCACCCCACCGGCAAGGCCATTCTCGGCACCATGATGACCAACATTCGCGTGGCCGAGGCCAACACCAATTTGCTGTGTCAGGATACCGGCATCCCGATTTACAACGTGGTCATTGGTAGCGGTGTCGACATCGATGGCTACGCGTTAAAGCAGGCGATCATCGAGGGTTGCAAGCGCGCCACCACCGAGCATCCGCTGCGTTCCAGCGTTGTGCATCCCACCACGCGGCAAAACGAACACACCTCGTGCGGCCGTGGCGTGCCGGTGATCAATATTGATTTTTCCAATAAAAACAATGAGTTATCTATTGAGATGATTCCCAAGGGGTCAGGCTCGGAATTCAACTCGTGGCTGAAAATGGCGCTGCCTGCTGATGGCATCGACGCCATCAAAACCTTTGTGATCGATTGCGTGCTGGAGGCCGGCGGCAAAACCTGCCCACCGACTATCGTTGGCGTGGGTGTCGGCGGCACAGCGGATTTGTGCGTGCATCTGTCGAAAGTGGCGGCAACCCGCGCGCTTGGCACCGCGTGTGCCGACCCGGAAGGTGCGAAGCTCGAAAAGGAACTGAGTGCCGTGGTGAATAAACTCGGCGTCGGCCCGCAGGGGTTGGGCGGCGATTCGACGTCGTTCGCCGTGCATATCGAAACGGCGGCTACGCATATCACGCTGAACCCGGTAGCGGTGAACATGCAGTGTCATTCCGCGCGGCGCTCGCGGGCGACTTTTACGCCACAGGGACTGAGTTACGGATTCTGATCATGGCCCATTACGAATTCGACATGCCGGTGACAGAACAACAGATGCGCCAGGTGCGCGTCAACGACACCGTCACGCTCAACGGCACGCTCTATGGCATCCGCGATGCCACGCAAATTCACATGTTCGATCACGGCCGTAAAACGCGCTTTGATCTGAACGGCCATGCGGTGGTGCACACCGCGCCCAACGTCAAATGGGTGGGCGAAACGAAGGGCCAGCCGTCGGGCTATGAACCGATCTGCATCGGCACCACCACCAGCGCGCGTATGGAACGCTTTACGCGCCCGCTGATGGAGCAATGCGGCGTGCGCATCATCATCGGCAAGGGCGGGCTGTTCGCGGCGTCACAAGCAGCGTTCAAGGACATTGGCGGAATTTATCTGGCCATCGTCGGCGGTGCGGCGGCGCTGGAAACCACGTGGATCGAACAGATTGAAGACGTTGATCTTGATGATCTGAACCCCGAATCGCTATGGAAGTTTCGCATCAAGGGCTTTGGGCCACTGCTGGTCGCGATGGACTCGCATGGCGGGAATTTGTATACCGAGGTGAACAAGGCGGCGCGGGATAATCGGGCTGAGGTGCTGGCGGCGCTGGGTGTTAAAAGTTCTTGAACCGTGGTTGCGTCTATAGAAACACAGGTTTATCCCAGTCACGTCGTACCCGCGAAAGCGGGAACCCATAACACAGCAGCCTACGGCACAGGGTTATGGATTCCCGCTTTCGCGGGAATGACAACTGCGGTTATCTATCTGTTCTTGTCAGTGTTGATTCGTGGCTAAAAGCCTTCAATGAAAACCACAAAAACCGACATCCTAATCTTGGGCTCCGGCGGCGCCGGCCTCTTCGCCGCGCTCCATGCCCATCAGCACAACCCCAATCTCTCGATCACCGTTGCGGTGAAGGGGCTGCTCGGCAAATCCGGCTGCACGCGCATGGTGCAGGGCGGCTACAACGTGGCGCTGGCCAAAGAGGATTCGGTCGAGCGGCATTTCATGGACACCATCGAGGGCGGCAAGTGGTTGCCCGATCAGGATCTGGCGTGGACGCTGGTGGAAACTGCTGTTGAACGCATCCACGAACTGGAGAACGAACTCGGTTGTTTTTTCGACCGCAATCCCGACGGCACGATTCACCAAAAAGCCTTCGCCGGTCAGACGTTTGACCGCACGGTGCACAAGGGGGATTTGACGGGCATTGAGATCATCAACCGACTCGCCGAGCAAGTGTGGTCGCGTGGCATTCATCGGCTGGAAGAACACCGCGCGGTGGAGTTCATCAAGAACAAGGCGAATGACGCGATTGCCGGCGTGTTGATGATCGACATTCGCAGCGGCGAGTTTGTTTTTGTGCAGGCGCAGGCGGTGTTGCTCGCCACGGGCGGCGGGCCGACGATGTACAAATATCACACGCCGTCGGGCGACAAAACCTGCGACGGCATGGCGATGGCGCTGCGCGCGGGACTGCCGCTGCGCGACATGGAAATGGTGCAGTTTCATCCGACCGGATTGATTGCCGGGCCGGATACGCGCATCACCGGCACCATTATCGAAGAAGGCTTGCGCGGCGCGGGCGGCTATTTGTTGAACGGCAACAAAGAGCGCTTCATGCATCTGTACGATCCACGCAACGAACGCGCCACGCGTGACATCGTGTCGCGCGGCATGGACACCGAAATGCGCGAAGGCCGCGTCACCCGGAACGGTGGCCTGTATATCACCATGGCGCATCTGGATTCGAAAATGGTCCGCAAGGAATTCAAAGGCATGGTCGAGCGCTGCGCTGACTGCGGCTTTGATCTGGTGTCGGGCCTGGTGGAGGTGGTGCCGACCGCGCATTACATGATGGGGGGTGTGGAGTTCAAGGTGGATTGCGCCACACACCTGCACGGCCTCTTTTGCGCAGGCGAAGATTCCGGCGGTGTGCACGGCGCCAATCGTCTCGGCGGCAATGGTGTCGCAAACTCTACCGTGTTCGGTGGCATCGCAGGTGATGTCATGCCCGGTTGGGTGAAGGCGCATGGCGCGTATCAGGAGCCGGATCAAAACGCCATGGAGGCGGCGGTGGCGCGCTGCCGCGCGCCCTTCGCAAAACCTGCCGGTTCGATGGTGGACATACGCGAAAAGCTTTACAACCATATGTGGGACGACGTGGGCATCGTGCGTGATGCCGCATCGCTCAAGCGCTCCACCGGCGTGCTGGACGAACTCGAAGCGCAACTCGATGCCACCGGTGTCGATGGCAGCAATCTTGCGTTCAATCTGACGTGGCACGACTGGTTGAACCTGAAGAATCTGATTCTGGTATCGAAATCCATACGCTATGCGGCCGAAGCGCGCGAAGATTCACGTGGCGCGCATTTCCGCACGGATTTTCCGGATGTGCGTGATCTGGAAAATTCCCGTTTCACCAGCGTATCGTGGCGGGAAGGGCGCTTTGATTGCGCAACCAAGCCGGTGCTGTTTACGCGCGTCAAACCGGGGCAATCGCTGATCAAATGATGCGTGCCGGCGTTTAAAAAATATTCAATAAAAACAAATAGTTACAATCATGCCGCAATTGCCTGTTGCCAGACTCACTGAACTCACTGCGCGTGCCTTAAAGCGCGCCGGCGCGTCGAAAATCATGGCGCAGACTACGGCGCAAGCGCTGGTAGCCGCCGAAGCCGATGGTTTGGGCGGGCACGGTCTGTCGCGCGTGGCGCTGTATTGCCAGCACCTGAAAGAGGGGCGCGCCAACGGCAAGGCCAAGCCGAAAATACTCAAACGCAAAGGTGCGACGGCGTTGATTGATGCCGGTGGCGGCCTTGCGTTTCGCGCGTGCGCGCTGGCGGTGAACGAAGCCGCCAAGCGCGCAGCCCGCTACGGTGTGAGCTTCGTGGGCGTCACCAACAGTCATCACATGGGTGCGGTGGCGTATCACTTGGCGCCGATTGCGCAAGCGGGCATGGTGGGCCTCGCGTTTACCAACTCGCCTTCGGCAATCAATGCGTGGGGCGGCAAGCGCGCTTTTTTTGGCACTAATCCGGTGGCTGCCGTGTTTCCGCGCAAGTATGCTGAACCGGTGGTGATTGACATGTCGCTCACTGAAGTCACGCGCGGCAAAGTCATGGTGTATGCCAAGGAAGGCCGGCCCATTCCACCGGGCTGGGCCTACGATAAAGACGGCAACCCCACCACCGATGCCAAAGCGGCACTGACCGGCAGCCTCAGCGCCATCGGCGGCGCGAAGGGTGCTACGCTGGCGCTGATGGT
Organism: Burkholderiales bacterium; assembly: GCA_005800795.1. Lineage (GTDB taxonomy): Bacteria > Pseudomonadota > Gammaproteobacteria > Burkholderiales > SG8-41 > UBA5216. The sequence goes on from SYEN01000181.1 coordinate 11,872, forward strand.
GGAAGTGCTGTGCGTCGCACTCACCGGGGCGGCCTTCAGCTTCGAGAATGACAGCTACTTCGAGCCCGGGAATAAGCCGCGCATTGGCCATGCCATCCTCGCCATTGATCCCGGTGCGCTGGCGGGCAGTGAAGCGTATTTCTCGCGGCTTGAGGTGATGATCGAAAGCATGCTGCGTGATGAAGGCGTACGCCTGCCCGGGGCGCGGCGGCAGCAGCAGACCGCTGCGGCGCGCGCGCAAGGCATTACGCTGGGCGATCAGCAGTTGACGGAATTGCTGTGGTTGGCTGGGGTAAAAATACTTTAAAAACAAATACATACAGAATTTCCTGCCATGACCGGCATCATTCGCGTCGCAGCTGTCGGCGTCAATCACTGGCATGCGCTTTACGACGCGGCGTATCTGCTGATGCTAAAGGCCATGCCCGAGGTCGAAATCGTCGCGCTGCAGGATGATGACGAAGCGCGGGCGCGTGAGCGTGTCGAGAAACTTGCGCTTCCCCAGGCGCCAAAGGTCTACACCGATTACCGCCGCATGTTCGACGAAACAAAGCCTGACTTCGTGCTCGCGCTCGGCAAGCCCACCGACATGGCGGCCACGGCGCACTACCTGCTCGACCACGGCTTCCCGTTTGTGATGGAAAAGCCCATGGGCTACAACGCAGAAGAAGTGCGTGGCATCGCCGATAAAGCGCGCGCGGTCAAAGGTTTCGCGTCGGTATCACTGCCGTATCGTTATCACCCGCAGACGGTGATGGCGCAACAACTCATCGCCGAAGGCCGCCTTGGCACGATTTCGCATATCCACATCCGCCAGATGCGCCCCACCTCAGCGCGATACGCTGCGTGGGGCGCGCCGTGGATGCTCGATCCGAAAATCGCCAATGGCGGCTGCCTGCGCAACCTCGGGCCGCACGGGCTGGACGTATTCATGCTGCTGACGGGCTGCGATGCCGAAGTCACCGGCGCGCAATTCAGCAACCGCGCGCTCGGGCAGCCGGTGGAAGATTACGCCGCAGTGATGCTGCGCGCTGCCAATGGTATTAATGGCGTCACCGGCATCGTTGAAGTGAGCAACCTGCATCCGAACATGGGCGGGCTGGCACAGTTCAGCGTGTCTGGCGACAGGGGCTTGTTTCTGGTGTCTGGCGGCACGGCAACGCTGACCACCGCAGAGGGCGAAACACCCGTGAAGCTCGTGTCCAAAGGCCAAGGCTCGCTGCTCGTGCTGCGTGAAGCCATCACGCGCTGGCGCGAAGGCCGGCCGCCGTTCACCAGTGCTGCGGATTGTTATCGCGTGGTGCGGTTGATTGATGAGGCCTATGCCCGTGGCGCTCATGGCGGCACACGCTAGCGAACGCGAGCAGTTCGCGCGATGATAATCATGCGTATCGTTATTGCCACGCTGTGTGCGCTGTTTGCAGCTTTAACGTGGGGCGCAGAGCCAGCCAACGTGACGGTGACACAGGTTGGCAGCGCCGAACAAATCCCTGCGACACTGCTCACGCCCGAAGGCGCCGGCCCGTTCCCGGCAGTGGTGATGGCGCACGATTGCAGCGGTTTGGGGCCGCGATCCAGTGGCGCGCCGATGCGCTGGGCGCGCGAACTGGTGGCGCAAGGCTATATGGTGATCGTGCCGGACAGTTTCAGCACACGCGGGTTTCCCGATGGCGTGTGCACGGCGGCAACCACCAACCGGCAAAGAGTGAACGGTCACGTACGCGCGCATGATGCTTATGGCGCGCTGGCGTTTTTGCGCGCGCGGCCAGACGTGATCGGCACCCGTGTCGCCGTGATGGGTGGCTCGCACGGGGGCTGGACGACGCTGGCCGCGATGCATGCGCCTTTGCAATCAACTCAACCAACGCAACCACTGCAAACCCGTGACGCACTCGCGCAAGCGAAGCGCGAGCCGTTTGCGGCGGCGGTAGCGCTGTATCCCTCCTGCGCGCCGCGTTATGGCGCATGGTCCACTTCAAAGCCGGGCACGTTTGGGCCTGTGACCGATTACGCCGGCGTGTATCAGGCGCTGGCGCCGCTGTTGATCCTCACCGGCGAAAAGGACGACTGGACGCCCGCCGAGCCGTGCCGCGATCTCGCGCAACGTAGCCGCGCGGCGGGCTATCCGGTGGACATCAAAATTTATCCCGGCGCGCACCATGCATTCGACAGCAACGCGCCGGTGCGTTATGTCGCGCAACGCAACAACGCCAACTCCCCCACGGGCGCGGGCGCCACCACCGGCGGTGATGCGGCTGCATGGGCCGATGCGCGCGAACAGATCGCGGCGTTTCTGGCGCGGCATTTGAAGTCGGCGGTACCGTGATTACAGTTCATAAAATATTGTTTAAAAACAAATAGTTACGTAAATATCATTCTTGTGGCGTACCTAAACTTGTCGCTACACCCACACCGTCGTTCCCGCGCAGAGCTTGTCCTCGAATGCTTTAGTCGGGGACGGGAACCCATAAGCCCGCCACAAGGGGCACGGCGTCATGGCCTCCTGCGTGCGCCGGAACAACGCAAGAACTGGTTTATGCTTCTCGGCAACCCAACGGAGGAGCGCCATGAAAACAAAACATGCTGCCGTGATCACCACCCACGTCAATGCACGCGCCACCACTGGCGGTAAACTGCGGCCCGATTCCGGCACGGCGGCGTTCATCAAAATGCAAAAACGGCCCGTGTATCTGGCAATTAGCGGGCGGACTATGGAGTTTGATGAGAAAGCTGTTTGTGTGGCAGGGTGTAACTGATTGAACGGCGTGAGCGGTGTGTGGGATGTGGTGACGAAGGAAACCGCATTGCTCGCCACACACAATCGTGCAATAGGTTTTGCCCTTCGACAAGCTCAGGTCGGGCTTATTGACGCCCTGCGTTCCTCGCATTAAACCTGATACACCTTCGTCACTCCAGTCGCGATGAAATTACCGAACCGCTATGCGGTAAATTTGGCCTTTGCCATGCTCACCGCCACAGGTCCGGTAACAGCATGGGCCGCCGATGCGCTCGCCGCCCGGGTGAATCAGAGTCTTGAACGGCGCGGGTTGGGCGCGGATGCCTTGCAGGTTATCGACAATCTGGTGCGCCACGAAGGGCCGCCACCCGCCGCCGCGCCGCCGCTGGTGCGTGAGTTGTTGAAGCAGCCGCTGCTTGCGGTGGATGCAGCTGCGCTGTTCAAGCGCAATGTGCCAGAGGCCGTAACGCGGCTGGTAGACGCTGCGGCGATGCAACCGCAGAATCTGGATACCGTGGACATTGTTGATCTGCTGACGCCTTACTGGAATACGCTGGCCGATGCGCAACACACGCTGCGTGCCGCAGCCCCCGGTGGCATTGCTGCGCCAGCCGTCATCGGCTCGCTAAACGGTCGCGCGCCACCGGCGGCTACTTTGCTGGGCGTGATGCAGGCGGTGGATGCGCAACGGCTCGCGCGGGCGAACGCGCAGTTTATTGATGCCACGGCGCGATTCATTGCCGCCTTGCGCGCGGCGGGCCACGTGCGGTTTCCGCAAGCGGTTACGCGGCTTCAGTCGCCGATTGGCGTGGTGGTGATCGGCACTGCCGGTGATGATGTGCATGCGGCGGATGCCGCGCTGATTATTGACCCGGGCGGCAACGACCGCTACACGCGGGCGCTAATCAGCGGCGGCGGGGTGTCGGTGATTATCGATCTCGGCGGCGATGATCGTTACGAGGGAACGGATCTGGTGGTGCACGGCTTTTCGGCCATCGTCGATTTTGCCGGCAACGATCGTTACGTGACGGCTGAAAGTGGACAGGGTGCGGCCATCGCGGGCGTGTCGCTGATTCTGGATATGGCCGGAGACGATGGGTATGAGGCGGGCTATTTTGCGCAGGGCGCAGCGGCGTTTGGGTTGGGTGCGGTGATCGATCTCGCGGGCAATGATCGTTACCAGATACGCACCAGCGGACAGGGCTACGGCATGGCGGGCGGCGTGGGTCTGCTGTGGGATCGCGCGGGTAACGACAGCTACACCGCTGGCGGCTTGCCGGATGCCTATGAGCGCGGCGGCGGCATCAGTTTCGCGCAGGGCGCGGCTTATGGTTACCGCACCAGTCTCGGCGGCGGTATTGGCATTCTGCGGGACGATGCGGGCGATGACCATTACACCGCCGAAATGTTTGCGCAGGGTGTTGGCTATTACTACGGCGTCGGGCTGCTGTGGGATCGCGGCGGCAACGACAAGTATCAGGCCGTGCGTTACGCGCAAGGCAACGGCGTGCACGAGGCCGTCGGCGTGCTGCACGATGAGTCTGGCAACGATGAATATCGTGCGTCGTTCGGCGTGGCGCAGGGTATGGGGCTGGATTTGGCCGTGGGCGTGCTTTACGACGGCGCGGGCGACGACCGCTATCGCGGCGGCACACTGGTGCAGGGCGCGGCAACTTCCAATGGCATCGGCGTGCTGATGGACGGGGGCGGCACGGATCAATGGCACGCTGATGTAGCCACGGGCTGGGGCAGTGCGGATTGGGCGCGCGGCATGCCGACGCTGGGGCTGTTGTTGCGTGATCCGACGCGGGCCGGGTATGCAATCGCTGGAAAGCCGCATGTGCCTGCGCCAGAGAGCGTAAACCTTGGCGGGCCGCTGGCACGCGTGCATGTGCTCTCGCCGGCTTCCCCGGCTGTCGCGACAGGCGCTGCGAACGCTTGCCCGCCGGCCGATGCCACAACGGCGGCGCAAGACACTTCGACGCTCACCATTGCCGGGGCGCTGTCGCGCGCAATGCCGGGATTGGCCGGCGGCAAGCCTGACCCAGCCGCTTACGTGAGGGCGTTGCAGCTGTTGCGCACGCAGTTGCACGCAAGTCTTTTGCAGTTGCCGCGCGATGACTTCAATGTGTTGTGGATGCTCGGTCAGCTGCTGCCGTGTACTGCAAAGCAGGCAGCGGCGAACGATGTCGAAGTTCTGTGGCGCGATATCGAACATATGATCGGCGAGGAAACTGGGCATCCATTTGCGGCGCCGTTGATGTCGGTGTTGCGAGAACGCCTGCCGCCGCATGAACGCTTGCAGCCGCTGTTGCAAAGGCTGGCGAACCATCCTGCCTGTTCGGTGCGTGCGGGTGCGTTGCGGCTGATGGTGCGTGCGGCGGAAGAGGGCCAAGCACGCAGCGCGCTTGAATTGCAGGCAAACGTCGCGTTGAAGGATGACTGCTGGCGCCTGCAACTGGCTGCGCGCGATGTGTTGCGTCAAATCGAGGCGCCGTTTGATGCGCGATGGCTGCCGGTGTTCCTGCGTGATGCAGGGGCCCCATAAGGTGTAAATCCTATCGCGTAACCGGTGTCAGGCCGTTTTCGTGCATGACGCGCGCGGCTTCCGCCGAGCCAAGCCGCCGGATTAACGCTTGCGCCGCATCGCGCTTTTCCGCCGTGAGGCAAGTGCCGATACCTGCGGCGAACAGGCTGTTAAGTTGCAGCGCTTCCGGCAACAGGCCGATGAGATCAACGCCCTTCACGGCCAGAATCTCACTGGCCTGCTGAAAGCCGAGTTCGGCATCACCGCGCAACACCACCTCGCCGACCAGCCCGCTGGCGTTAATGATGGCCTGGGCGTTGACGGCATCGGCAACGCCGAGCCGGGCGATGACTTGGGCCATGTGCAGGCCGCTTTGTCCGGCTTTGGAATACGAAACAGATTTCGCTTCGAGCAGCGCGCGCTTTAGGGCTTCCACCGTGCTGATGTCGGGCTGTGGCGCGCCAGCGCGCACACAAGCGCCGACACCCGCCGTGGCCAGATCGGTGCGCGTGCCGGGTTGAATCTTGCCTTCGGCCGTCAAAGAGTCGATGGCGCTGGCGGTGGCGATGACGAGATCAGCCGTAGCGCCGCCGCGCATGATTTCCAGTGTGTGGTTGGTGGAGCCAAAATCCACCGCCGCCGTGACGCCGCATTCACGCTCGAACGCGGGCAGACTATGCAACAGCACCGTGCGCAGGGCGTTACAGCCGAAAATCTTGAAGGCCGTGCTCACGAAGCGATATCGTAAGTAGTTGTTTTAATTGAGTATTTTATGAGGCTATTTCATGCGCCGCACAGCCTTCAAGCGCTGCGTGTTATCGCCCGCAAGGTGGGTCCAGATGATTCCGTCGCGCACCAGCTTTTGCGTCATCGCGTCCATCATGCCGCCCGGCTTACCGCTGGCGCCGTGCACATCCATGTTCAGCTTGGTCACGCGTTGCAGCACGTCGGAGGCGTAGGCCATCACCAGCACCGGGCTTAACGAACCATGAACCTTGGTGTCCATGTCCCACGCGCAGCGCATCACGTACGAGCGCAGCGCCTCGGTGAGCATGTGCATTTCGTGGATGTTGAGTTGCACCAGTTGATGATCGTAGAGCTTTTTGCCCGCGCGGGTTTCTTTTTTGGCGAACTGCATGGCGTATTCGACGGAGGCATCGCAGATGCCCAAGGCATTCGCAGCAAGTTCAAAATCGCTGAACTCGGCGGCGACACCGCTGCGCACTTTTTGCCCCTTGTGCGGCTCGCCCACTAGGTTGGCGTGCGGCACGCGAGCGTCTTCAAAAATCAATTCCGCGTTTTGATAAAAGCGCCAGCCCGCCTTGTTGAACACCTTGCCGATGCGAAAGCCCGGCGTGCCCAGCGGCACCATGAACACGGTGGTGCCTTCGCGCGCGTTAACGGTGGTGTCCGAGCGCGCGTTGACGAAAAAGAGTTTGCCCACCGAGCCGTTGGCGATGAACGCCTTTTCGCCGTTGAGTATCCACTCATCGCCCTTGCGCTCGGCCTTGACGCGAAAACCCGAGGTCACATCATTCGGCGGATAACGATTGTCGGAACCTGAGTTCGGTTCCGTGCTGGCCGAGCCGATCACATACGTGTCGTCGGCGAGAAACGGTTTCAGGAAACGATCCTTCTGATCCTTGGTGCAGAATTCCGCGATCAGATGGCTCCATTTCCAGTTCTGGCTGAACGCCTTCGACATCGCACTGTCAGCCTTGGCCAGTTCCGCCATCACAATCGCCTGTGTCACAAAATCCGCGCCCACACCGCCCAAATCCTTGGGCACGGCAAAGGTGCGAAAGCCGAGCTTGGAACCCGCCTTGATGATTTCCCAATCCCAAGGCTCGCGCCCGCCTTCAATCTGATCGCGCTTGAGCGAAGCGGGCAACAGCACTTCTTTTGCAAAATGGCGTGCTTCGTTTTGCCATCGGCTTTGTTCTTCGTTTAGGGCGAAATCCATGGGGTGGGTCCTCGGGAATTTGACTTGGAGTCTAGCAAAATTTTTCCTGCGAGGTGCGTTCGCGGGAATCGCGTTGCGCGTAGCGCTGTTCGCATGCATGGAACAACTCCCGCTGGAATACGCCGAACAGCACAACGCGGACTCATGGCTACCGCTGCTGCTCTTGGATCTGGCGGGTTTAATCGTTGGGTGCAATCGCTTATTGCGCCGAGGTGTCTTTCGACGGTTCAGTTCACGCGCGTGCCTGCAACCGGCGGTTACATCTATTGTTTCTCCGCGCCCGTAACTTTAAGCTTGCCCTCGGCTTGCTTTTTGGCCAACGGTTCTACGCGCCTATATACCGAAAGAAGTATCTTGAGCTTCATGACAGAGATACCTTGAACTTTTTGATCGATAAGTTGTTCTTGCGCCGTAGTCAAACCTAGGGCTTTTGCCAGACTTCGCGAGGAGGTTTCGCAGAACGCGATCTGACGTTGTTTGAGGTCGAGATTTTCCTTGGCAAGGTTGATCTTCGACAACTCGTGGTCGACTGACGCCTTCTGAATGCTTCGATACAAATCGTGAACTGATTTGAGTGACTTGCAAACGGTGAAGATGATGGCCGCAACGGTGCCAGAGACAACTAGAAGTTCCGTAAGCTCAATAAAGCCCGGGGACGCGTATTGAATTCGTTGTACCTCGGGTCTGAGTTTCGGCGGGATTTTGTGAAATAACTGATTGAAGAAATTGACGGTGCTGTAACCACCGCGCCATGGAAACTTTCCGTAGATGTAGTCAATTTCCTCTTTTCTTGCGACTGGAAGATCAGGAAGAAGGGAGTACGCAAAGCCATACAGTTGGATGTAGTCTTTCGTAGTGTCAGAGAGCTCTTCCAAGTCCCAGCGACCATCAAGACCGAGGTGGGTTTTCTTCGTTTCAAGTGCCACGTGGATTCTCCGAAAAATCTACCTTGCAATGCCTGTCACTTAACGGACTCGAATACATTATTTGAAGCATGGCATGGAGTCTGCCGAAAGCACAACGCTACGCGTACATTGTCTCCTGTTCAGGAGGCGGGATGGGCTGTATTCATTAACGCCGCATTAGCTGCAAACTAATTTCGCAAGGGAAAAGCGTCAACAATAGCCTTCGCCGCATCCCCAGCTTTCTCCAACCCCGCCACCACATCCGCCAACCGATCCACGTCAGCCGCACTCGCCCCCAACCCAAATTCCAGACACCCGCGCACTTTGGCGCGCATCTCGGCATCGTTCATCGGGTCTTGCGGGCTGCCTTTGATGGTGTCGCGTTTGAGTTCGATGACTTTGCCGGATTTCAGGGTAATTTTGACGCGTGCGGGTTCAATCGCGGTGGGGTCGATGGCGGGGTCGTCCACGACCTTGGTGATGGCCGTGAGTGCGGCGATGCCACTGTCGGTGATGACGGGTTTGCGATAGCTGTGCAGATCAACCTTGCCGTCGGCCAGCGCGCGCGCGAAGCTGTAGGCGGTGTTGAACTGCGCATGCACCACGTCGTTGCGCGCGGGGTCGTACGGCGCGCCGACGGTGAGCCAGTTGACGTTGCCCATGCCGACCTCGATGGCGGCGACCTCCGCTGGTTTCACGCCTTGCTGATGCAATTCGATGCCCATGCCGATGGCCGTGTGGTTGCAGCGGCAGCAGGGGTAGGGCTTGAAGCTATATTCGGCCACGCGCCAATCGCAGCCCAGCCCATCGGTGAGTAACTCCGGTTTCACTTCGTTGCGTTCGTAGAGCGCGAAAAATCCCGCGTTGCCTTCCAGCGTTGCGCGGGTGCTGCTCAAGCCGTCGGCGGCCAGGAACGCGCCCAACACGGCATTGCGCGCGGCGAAGCCCGGCCCCAGCCGCTTGGATATCGCGCCATCGCGCATGCTTTGCGCCGAGCCGCTGGCCTGGTGATACGCCATGCCCAGCGCGTGAGCGATGCCTGCGGCGTCGAGCTTGAGCATCTTGCCCGCGGCTACCCCCGCCGCAACGGTGCCGAAAATCATGGTCGGATGCCAGCCTTTGCCGAGGCTGTTGTAACAGGCAAGGCCCAGCCGTGCGTGCAGTTCCGCACCGATGGCGTAGGCCAGCATGAAATCCTTGCCGCTGACCGGTGTGCCCGTCGCGGACAAATCTTCCGCCGTGGCGAGCAAAGCGGGCAACACCACCGCACTGGTATGCACACGCGCGGGGTCGTGCTGATCGTCAAAATCCAGTGCGTGCGCGGCGGCGCCGTTGGCCATCGCGGCGGTGGGCGGCGAATAGCGGCGCTTGCCGACGAGGCCTGTGGCACTGCCGGTTTGTTCCCAGCGTGCGAGGCGCGCGTTCAATTCAGGGATGCCCGGCGCGTTGGCCGCACCGCCGATCACGCCGAGCGTGTCGAGGATCAGTGCCTTGACGCTGCGCACTACCGGTGCAGGCAGCAGGTCGTACGACCAGCCTGCGATGGTTGCGCACAGCGCGTGGCTGTAGCCGTCGGGCAGGGGGAAGGATTTTGCGGCGAAAAGGTCTTTGACGTTGGCGGCGGCGGGGCTGGTCATATTGTGATTCTCCGGCGAAGTATTGAACTCAAACGCTATCACAAACTCTTGGATCACGCGCTGGCGTGCTATTCTTGAATCAATTTTCATTCACGACCGCGAACAAAAACGTGAGCAAGATTTTCGTAGGCATAGACACCGGTGGCACCTTTACCGATCTGGTGGCTGCCGATCTCCACAGCGGGCGCTATTACTATCACAAGGTGCCCACCACCACTGGCGATCCGGCGCGCGGCATCCTCGACGGCATTGCCGAGCTGCTGGATCAAAACAGCCTTCCGCGCAAGGACGTCGCGTTTCTGGTGCTCGGCACCACGCTCGCCACCAACGCTGTGCTGGAAGGCAAATGGGCCGCCACCGGTGTGATTACCACCGCCGGGTTCCGTGACGTGCTGGAGCTTGCGCGCCAGCGCCGGCCGCATTATTTCAATCTCGACATTCCCAAACCGATGCCGCCCGCCGCGCGCGATTGCCGGCTGGAGGTAAGCGAGCGTGTGGCGCAGGACGGAACCGTGGTCACGCCGCTGGTGGAAGACGACGTGCGGCGCGCGGTTGAGGTGCTTAAGGCGAAAAAGGTGGAAGCTGTGGCGATTTGTTTCATGCACGCGTACGCCAACGCCGATCACGAAGAACGCGCGCGTGCGCTGGTGCAATCGCTGTGGCCGGAGATTTATTTGTGCACGTCGAGCGAAGTGCTCGGCGAGTTTCGCGAGTTCGAGCGGTTTTCCACGGCTGCGGTCAATGCCAGCCTGATGCCGATCATGGATCGCACCATGTCGCAGTTTGAGCGCGGCGTGGCGGACCTTGGCATACGCCACATGCCGCGCGTGATGCAATCCAACGGCGGCGCGGTGTCACCGGGCGCGGTGCGCAAGATGCCGGTGAATACGTTTTTTTCCGGGCCGGCAGGCGGGGTCATCGGCACGGTGGGCTTGGGCCGACAGTTGAAGGCACCGGACCTGATCGCATTTGACATGGGCGGCACCTCGACCGATGTGTGTTTGATACGCGATGGCGAACCGGCCAAAAAAAGCGAGCGCCAGATGGGCGGCTTTCCGGTGCGTACGCGTTCACTGGATATCCACACCATCGGCGCGGGCGGCGGTTCGATTGCGTGGATCGACGCGGGTGGGCTGCTCAAGGTCGGCCCGCAAAGTGCGGGGGCTTATCCGGGGCCGGCGGCGTATGGACGCGGGGGCGCAGCGGCCACTGTCACCGACGCGAACGTGGTGCTGGGCCGCCTGAGCCCCAAATCGCTGCTCGGCGGGCGCATGGCCATGCATCCCGACAAAGCGCGTGCGGCGATTGACGGTCTGGCGAAGTCGCTGGGCGTGGACGCCATCAAGGCTGCCGCCGGCGTGATTGAAATCATAAACGTCAACATGATGGGGGCGGTACGCGTGATCTCGGTCGAGCAGGGCGAAGACCCGCGTGATTTCGCACTGGTGGCCTTCGGCGGTGCGGGGCCGCTGCATGCGGCGGATGTGGCTTTGAACATGTGCATGAAGCGCGTGTTGGTGCCGCCAAGGCCCGGTTTGCTGTCTGCCATCGGCTTGTTGCATGCCGATGTGCGCGGTGACTTCAGTCTGACACGGCTGTTGCGTGCCGAATCGAAAAACCTGAAAGCGTTCAATGCGGGTTTTGCCGACCTGAAAAAGCGGGGTGCGGAATGGTTGCGCGCGGAAGGTAAGAACGATGGCGAAAGCAAGGCGAAGTTCGAGTGGTCTGTTGATCTGCGTTACTTTGGCCAAAACTTTGAGCTGATCATGCCGCTGGCGCGCGAGCGGTTGGCTGCGCAAAGCCTTTTGCATTTGACCAGTACCTTTCACAAGCGGCACAAAGCGTTTTACGGCTACGACATGCCATCGCAGCCGGTGGAAATTGTCAATCTGCGGCTGGTGGTCGCTGCCGCCCGCAAGGCACCGGCTGCTGCGCAAGCCATCAAAAAAAGTGAATTAAAACAATTACTTACAGAGCGACGCCGTGTGTGGTTTGCGCAAACGGGATTCGTACAGACGCCGGTATATGAACGCGATCAGCTGCCGCCGGGATGGCGCGCCACAGGCCCCGCGATAATCGAACAAATGGATGCGACGACCGTGGTGCCGCCCAGGGCAGGCATACACAACGACGCGCTGGGGTACTTGCATCTGTCGCTCGACGGCGTGAAGGCGGTGAAAAAATGAAACAAAAAATCGATCCCATCAAATCCGAAGTCATCGCGCGGTTTTTGCTGGCCACCGCCGAGGAAATGGGCGCGACGCTGATGCGCACTGCGTTCTCACCGAATATCAAGGAGCGCGCGGATTGCTCGACGGCAATTTTTGATGCGCAGGGCGAGGTGATCGCGCTGGCGCAGCGCGTACCCATCCATCTGGGTTCGATGGTGGGCGCGGTGGCGGAAATCCTCAAACGTTTTCCGGCGAAGGATATTCGCCCCGGCGACATGTTTACCGCCAACGATCCGTACAACGGCGGGGGCACGCACCTGCCGGACATCAACGTGATCGCGCCGGTATTCATCGGCAAAAAAATCGTGGCCTTTGTCGCCAATATCGCGCATCACGCCGACGTGGGCGGCATGGTGCCGGGCTCCGAGGCGGCGGTGTGCAAATCGATTTTTCAGGAAGGCATTCGCATTCCGCCGGTGCGCATCATGCGCGCGGGCGTGGTGAACCGCGACGTTGTCGACATTATATTATTGAATTCACGCACGCCTGATGAACGCGTGGGCGATCTTAACGCGCAGTTTGCAGCCAACACCGTGGGCGCGCGCAGCGTGCTGCAATTGTTCGACCGTTACGGTGTTGCGGAAACTCAGGCGGCGATAGCGGGTTATCTGGATTTCACCGAAAAACGTTTTCGTGCTGCCATCAACAAATTGCCGCGCGGGTGTTACGAGGCTGTCGATTATCTCGACGGCAACGTCGAAGGTGAAACTTGCGCCATCAAACTCGCGCTGACCATTGCCCCTGGTTACAAGGCCCGCATGGATTTTGATTTCACCGGCTCGGGCAGGCAGCTGGAGACCGCGCGCAATATTCCCTATCGTGCGTTGCTCGCCACCGTCTACACCGTGGCCAAGGCGCTGCTCGATCCCGAGGTGCCGGCCAATGCCGGTTACTACCGCACGCTGAACATCCACGCGCCGGAGGGTTGCGTAGTGGGGCCGGTGCCACCGGCGGCGATTGGCTGCCGGTCGATTTCTGCCAGCGTGCTCGGCGATGTTATTGCCAGCGCGCTGTCGCAGGCGATGCCGGACAAGGCGCTGGCCGGCAGCGGGCCGCATCATCTGTTCGTGCTGTCGGGCACCGACCCGCGCACCGGCGTGTATTTTGTCGATTACGAAACGGTGGCGGGCGGCATGGGCGCCCGCGCGCATCGTGACGGGGTGGATGGCGTGCGCGTGCATGCGTCGGGTTCGTCGAATCTGCCGAGCGAGGCGCTGGAGCATGCGTACCCGTTTCGCGTCGAGCGCTACGCGCTGTGGGATGAATCGTCAGGGCCGGGACAGTATCGCGGCGGTGCCGGTGTGGTGCGCGATTACCGCGTGCTCGCCGACGACATTGTGGTGAGTCTGTCGTCCGAACGGCAGCATGTGGCGTCCAGCGGCATGGCGGGTGGCGCGTCGGGGGCGTGCGGCGCATTTGTGCTGAACCCCGGTACACCGCAACAGCAGAAACTGCCCGCTGCTGCTGCTGATGTGCCGCTGCCGCGCGGCAGCGTACTGCGCATCATGACGCCGGGCGGCGCGGGTTACGGCAATGCCAGACAGCGCACGGACACCGCCGTGGAAAAGGATGTTGTCGAAGGGCGGATTTCGGCGGATTATTCTTCGCGAACTTACCTAGAAGGAGGCAGGACATGAACAAACCCACGGCAGATTTCGAGGTGATTACCGCATTTCGAGAGGACTTCCCCGCGCTGAAAGACTATGCCTACATGGACGTGGCGGCGCGCGGTGTGCCCTCGGCCACCACGCGCGCGGTGCTTTACGCGCACATGGATGCCCGCACCGAAAACGGCGGCGACAAGGAGGCCATGTTTGCCACCATCGAGAGCGCGCGCGGACGCTTTGCCGAGTTGATCAACGCACAGGCCGACGAGGTGACCTTCACCAAGAACATCTCCGAAGGCCTCAACATGGTGGCCACGGGGCTGAACCTCAAGGCGGGCGACAACGTGATCGTGTGTGCCGATCTGGAGCATCCGAACAATGTGTACGCGTGGCTGAATCTGCAACGCGACGGCGTCGAAGTGCGCATGGTCAAGGCGGTTAACAACGCGATGCCAGTGGACGCCATGATCGCACGCATCGATGAACGCACGCGCTGTGTGACGGCATCCACTGTCAGTTTCGCACCCGGGTTTCGCACCGATGTCGACAGGCTCGGCACAGCGTGCTGTGAACGCGGCGTATGTTTTCTGGTGGATGCCGCGCAGTCCGCAGGCATACTGCACACCGACGTGCTGGCCTCGAAGATCGATGCGCTCACCACCTCCACCCAAAAAGGGTTGCTTGCCGACTACGGCATGGGCTTTCTGTACGTGCGGCGTGCGTGGGCGGAGAAAATGCAGCCCGCGTACCTGGCGCGCTTTGGCGTCGATTTGGGGGATGCGCACGAGGCGTCGTTGGGTGACCTGAGTTTCAAATATGCGCAAGGCGCGCGGCGTTTTGATCTGGGCAACTACAACTTTGGCAACGCGGCGATGGTCGATGCCTCGCTAAAACAAATTCTCGAAATTGGCACCCGCCGTATCGAGGCCCATGTGTGCAAGCTTTCACACGCGCTGGCACAAGGCTTTGTCGACATGGGCGTGCCTGTGGCGGGCGGCAAACCGGGGCCGCACCTCGCGGGCATCGTCACTGTCGGTACGATGAGCGCCAACCACTACGGCACCGAGGATGAACGCTTCGACAAGCTCTACAAGCATCTCGGCGAGAACAAGGTCAGGCTGTCGATACGGCGTGGCTTGCTGCGGTTTTCATTGCATGCGTATAACAACATGGCGGATGTAGAGCGGGTATTGGGGCTGAGCCGGAAGTTCTTAGGGTAAATTTTGTAAGTATGTGATTTAATTGATGAATTTTATAGACCCCGTCAGCGGTACGCATTATTCCACCGGCACACCGCGCTGGTGCTCCGACAGCGGTGGCTATCTCAATCTGTCGCAGGGCGCGGGCCTCAAACGCGCAGACATTGATAACTCGCGGCACTCGGTGTGGCGTTACGCCAAGGCCATAGCAGTCGACGACAAACACGCGGTGACCATGGGTGAGGGCTGGACCCCTTTGACCTGCGGCGACTGGAACGGCGTGTCGGTACTGTTCAAGCTCGAATTCATGATGCCCACCGGCTCGTTCAAGGATCGCGGCATGACGGTGATGGTGAGTTACCTCAAGAGCCGGGGCATTAGCGAGGTGCTGGAGGATTCATCGGGCAATGCCGGTGCATCGTTGTCAGCGTACGCGGCGGCTGCCGGTATGCGCTGCCGCATACTGGTGCCGGAAACCGCGTCGTATCCGAAGATCGCGCAGATCGCCGCCTGCGGCGCCGATGTCGTCACCATACGCGGCACGCGGCAGGATGTCGCCGAAGCGGCAATACGCCTGTCGAGTGAAATCTTCTATGCCAGCCATAACTGGGTTCCGTTTTTCGCCGAAGGCACGAAAACGCTGGCGTATGAACTGTGGGAGCAGCTCGGCTTCAAGGTGCCCGACAACGTGGTGGTGCCGCTGGGTTACGGCAGCAACGTCGCCGGCTGCGAGCGTGGCTTTGGTGAGCTGCTGCGCAATGGCGAAATCACCAAAATGCCGCGTATCTTCGGCGTGCAGGCGGCGAATTGCGCGCCTTACTACAACGCGTACCAGGCTGGCGTCGATCATCTGGTGCCCACGACGGTGACGCCGACCATCGCCGAAGGCATCGCTTCATCCAAACCCACGCGTGTGGTGGAAGCGTTGAAAGCTGTGCGGAATTCCGGCGGCAGCATCGTCGCGGTGAGCGAAGACGAAATCATCGCCGCGCTGGGGGCGCTTGCGCGCAAAGGCTATTATGTCGAGCCGACTTCTGCGGCGGCGGCGGCGGGCCTCACCCAGTTGCTCGCGAGTGGGGCGATCAAACCGGATGAATCGACCGTGCTGGTGCTGACAGGAACCGGATTGAAGGCTTCGGAAAAGATTGGTGAATTGTTGAAGCTGAAGGCGCGGGAGATGTAGTGCGTACGTTGTTACCGCAAGCCCGGAATCCGCCCTTTAAGACCCCGCATCATTTTCTGCATCCCGCCCTTCGCCATCATTTTCATCATTTTCTGCGTTTGCTCAAACTGTTTGAGCAATTGATTCACTTCCTGCACGGTCACGCCTGCGCCCGCAGCGATACGGCGTTTACGCGAGGCTTTTAGCAGATCGGGATAGGTGCGTTCCTTCGGCGTCATGGAGTTGATGATGCCTTCGATACGGCGGATGTGTTTGTCGTCAACCTGCGGTGCGCCTTGGGCCATTTGCGCCAGATTGCCGGGAAGTTTGTCCATTAGTGCTGATACGCCGCCCATTTTTTTCATCTGGCCGATTTGCTGTTTGAAATCCTCCAGATCGAAGCCTTTGCCGGTCTTGAATTTTTTGGCGAGCTTTTCGGCGTCGGCGATATCGACGGTTTTTTGCACGTCCTCGATCAGCGATAGCACGTC
>SYEN01000182.1 GCA_005800795.1 Burkholderiales bacterium
ACCACGTCCGCGCCGAGGTCGGCAAATATCAGCCCGGCGGTCGGCCCGGAAACGATCTGGCCGAACTCGACCACGCGCATGCCCGTGAGCGGGAGTTTACTCATGATGCGACTCCGGTAATGCGTCCCAGTGAAGTTCCGTTCGATTTACAGCGGCGTCTCATTTCAGCAGTCTCCAAAAAATTAACGAGCCGCAAAACACGCTCGTCAGGTGTTTAAGAAATGTACGCTTTGTACTGTGGCGTTGCAACGTTGCGGTAGCTTTTAGCGGCAGTCGGCAGCACGCGTAAACAGTATTAAAATTGTTCAATAAAACAAGTACTTACGATAATAGTAGCCCGTAAGGAGCGCAGTGCATTACGGGAACAATTACCAAAGCTGTCCCGCAATACGCTACGCTCCTTACGGGCTACGAAGGCTACGCGTAGTACGCAGACAGCCCAAAACCAGCACCGCGCCAAGCAGCAACGTTGTAGTCCAAAACACCGTGCCGAACGCCGCATTGAACGCCGCATTCGCCGCCTGCCCCGCCGCGAGATTCCGCGCTTCGAGCATCTGCAAGGCGCCACTCAAAACGACGGAGGCGATGATGACGCCGATGGTACGCGTCAGCATCGCGAGGCTGCCTGCGACGCCACGGTTTTGTTGCGGCAACGTGGCTACGATCAAATCGGTGTAGCTCACTTGAAACAGTCCGATGCCCACGCCGTGCAAAAGCAGCGCCGCGATCAACGCAATTACGGGCGGCAACAGCGGCGTTTGTGTCCAGGCTGCGATACTGCCCTGTGCCAGTGCCACCAATGCAACGCCCAGCAACGTAGCGCGGCGTTGACCGAGTGTCTGCATCACGCGCGGCGTGGCCATCGAACCCGCGAACATCCCTACCGTGGAAGCAGCCAGCAGCAAACCCATCTGCGCCGCATCGAAGCCGCCGATGCGCGCGAGGTGATACGGCACGATCATGGGAATCGCAAACCCCACCAGGTTGACCGCCACGCTGACTAGGTTGGCGGCCAGCAACTCGGGATCGCGCAGCACAACGGGCGGCAACACCGGTTCGGCGACACGCCGTTCGCGGCGCGCAAATAGCATGAGCGAGACAATGCCCCCGCCTGCCGCCACGAACGGCAACAGGTCATGCACGCCGTTCCACAACGCCGGGCTCAACAGCAACAGCGCCAAACCACCCGCCAGTAACATGGCCGACAGGACATCGAAACGCTGCGTAGCAGGCCGTGCATCCACCGCTGGCAAACACGCCAACAACCACAACGCCAACAACGTCACCGGCAGGCGAAACCAGAACACGCCCGCCCAGCCCAACCACTGTATGGCCACCCCGCCGAGCACCGGCCCGGCGATGCCCGCCAACGCAATCATCATCGAGTAGCGGCTTAGCGCCCAGGTACGCCGCGATTCGCCGCACACCGCCACCACCATCGCCGGCGCGCAGCTCAACACCAGCGCGGTGGAAACGCCCTGCAACACCCGCCCCGCCAACAGCCACGCATAACTCGTCGCCAGCCCGCACGCGACGAACGCCAGCGTACCTGTCAGCAAACCCGCGCAAAACACACGGCGGTGGCCGGCGATATCACCGAGTTTGCCAAACGCCAGCATCAGGCTGGCGTAGGTGAGCACATAAGAAACCACCAGCCAGCTCATCGACGCGACATCCAGCGCGAAGGCTGCCGTGATCGCGGGAAACGCAACGTTGACAGCGAAATCCATCGGCGCAATGCCCGCACCCAACCCTATGGCCAGCAGGCCGCGCCACGGCCCTGATGCGGTGTTTGTCATGCAGCGGTGGTGTGAGGCATATCGGTTGCGACGCTTGTGTGTCCTGCGAAGGGCGAATTCATTGTTCACAGGTTTGGAGGGTTTGTCCACCGCGCAGGCGGACCACATCCGCACTTTCTTCCCGCCGCCGCTCCAAGTATCATGCACACACTCAATTCATACCTCCGTCAGGAGCCCCATATGGAAGCCGCCGCCCCCTTCAGACACCGCTCGTTCCCCTTGAGCCTGCACGCCGGCAAAGGCGCGATCAACGAACTGCGCGGCGAGGTCGATCGCACCAGGGCCAAGCGCGCATTTATCGTGTGCGGCAAATCGGTGGCCAACAAAACCGATTTGATCGGCAAGGTGCAAGCCAATCTCGGCGACAAATTCGCCGGCGTGTGGGACGGCGTGGAAATTTCCTCCCCGCTGCCTTCGATACGCGCGGGTGCCACCGCCGCGCGCGAGGCGGGTGCCGATTTGATCATCGCCATCGGCGGCGGCAGCGCGATGGTGACGGCGCGCGCGATCATTATTCTGCTTGCGGAAAAAGGCGACATCCATGACATCTGCACTCAGTATCCACCCGGCCAGCCACCCATCAGCCCCAAGCTGATGGCGCCGAAGATTCCCAACATTCTGGTGCTCACCACGCCGAGCACGGCGATGACGCGCGCGGGCACGGCGGTGAAGGATGTCGAACGCGCGCACCGGTTGGAACTGTTTGATCCGAAAACGCGCCCCTTCGCGATGATCTGGGATGACGATGCGCTGCTTACAGCACCTGCAGAGTTGTTCATGAGCACTTCGGCATCTGCGCTAAGCGGCATCATGGCGGGCGTGGCAACGCCGCGCATCAACCCGCTTTCGCTCTCCGATTTGCTGCACGCCATGCGTCTGTCGGTGGAGGCGCTGCCGCTGATGCGTACTGACCCAGCCAACACCACGGCGCGCATGAATCTGGTGGCAGCGTCGTTCCTCAGCAACCGCGCGCTCGACGCCATGCGCGGGCGCGCCTTCGGGCTGATTTCCTCGCTGGGCCATGTGCTCGATACGCTCTACACGCATATCAGCCACGGCGACGCCAGCACGCTCACCACGTCATGGGTGATGCGCTTTAATCTGGAGCAGACTTCCAGTGGCCTCGCCCGCTTGGCCAAAGAACTGGGCGTCGCCAATAATCTGCCGGAAAAGGAAGCTGCCGCGCGGGCGCCGGATTTCATTGACGATTTTTACCGCAAGCTCGGCATGCCGGTGCGGCTGCGCGACGCGAATATCCCGATGGAAGGCATCGATCACATCGCCGACGACGCGATGGGCGATTTTTACCTGCACCAGAACGCGCGCAAGGTAAAACACAAATCCGAGTTGACCGACCTGCTCAAACAGATGTGGTGATCCACGCATCGCAGGTTTTCCGTAACCCGATTTCCGCAAACACAGGAGCGCATTTTGTCTGACGAACAACTACATCACCCGGACACGGGGACATCCAGCACCGCGGCCCGCTATCCGCGCGTGATTGACGCGCATATGCACTGGTACCCGCAGGCGTTTGTCGATCTGATGATCAAAAAAGGCCCGGCCAACGGCGCGGTGATGGGTGAAGATGACAAGGGTAATCCGGTGGTGATTTCGGTGCCCGATTGCACACAGCGCTCGGTGATGCGCAAGACCATGACCCGCCTCGACGACATCATCGCCGACATGAAAAAGCGCAAGTGCGACACCTATGCTCTGTCGATGACCAACCCGCTGATGTACTGGGCGCCGCCTGAATTCGGGCTGGAGCTGTGCGTGGCGCACAACGATGCGTGCGTCGCCGCACACAACCAATACCCGGACAAATTCTATGGCAGCATCATCCTGCCCATGCAGGATGTGAAGCTCGCCGCCAAGGAGTTGGAGCGCGCGGCAAAGTTTCCGTGCATGCGCACGGTGTTTATTGCCGAGCACATTCTGGGGAAAAACCTGCACGAAAAGGAATTCTGGCCGATCTACGAACGCGCAGAAGGCTTGGGGCTGGCGCTGACACTCACCAACCTCTACCCCACCGGCCCGGAGCGCATGAAGGATTACTTCATGATTAATACGCTGGGCAATCCGCAGGAAGCCGGTTACGCCGCTACCAGCCTGATGTGCGGCGGCGTGCTCGATGCCTTCCCGAACCTTGAAGTGTTTCTGCCGCACGCCGGCGGCACCTTCCCGTGGCTGATCGGCCGCATGGACTTGGCCTTCAAAGTGAGCCCGACGTTAAAGCACATGAAAAAACCGGCGGAGCACTATCTGCGCCGCTTCCATTACGACTTGATCACGCACCATCCGAAAGTGATGCGCAACCTGATCGACCTGGTAGGCGCGGATCGCATTGTCGCAGGCACGGATTTCCCGCAGGCGATGTCGGTAAAGCAACCTGTCGATTTTGTGGAATCGATTCCGGGCCTCACGCCGCGTGAACGGGAATTGATTTTGTGCGACAACCCGGCGCGGCTGCTGAAAATACCGCCGAAGCTGAACAGTTAAGACTTTTGCTTTAAACTACCTACCGCGCACCACGGCCACAGAAATACAGGAACCACTGACCCGGAAAAGGAAACCCTCATGTCTGAATCGCATCCCAATACCAAGCTGCTCGACTGGGAAGCGCTCGTCATCGGCGAGCGCCTGCCCACACTTTCGTATGTATTGACGCAGGAAATGATTGATGAATTCCGCAGGGGCGTACAAGACCCCGAAGCCGCCTACCCCACCATCTCGCAAAAAGTGGATGTGCGACCCTATCACCTTGTGTATCACGACAACGGCTCGGTCAATGCGCGCTGTGCGTTTCACTGCTACAACCCGCCGGTGCCCGGCAAGAAAATCACTGTGCAGGCCTGGATAGCCGACAAATATGCGCGGCGCGGCAAGAACTACATCGTCACCCAGGCCGTGTCGGTCGACGAGGACGGGCGGCTGCTCGACCGCGTCATCACCCATGAATTGAAGCAACCATCGGAGGTTGGCAAAAAATGGCAGTAACTCGCACCTACAATGTCGGCGACGCCTTGCCGTCGCTGGCCAAAACCATGTCGCAGGACATGATCAATGCCTTTGAGAAAAGCGGCGGCGCCAAAGGCCCGAGTCAGTTCACCGATCTGGAAACTGCCAAGGGCACGCTGGGGACATCGACCACGGTCGCCTCAGGCCGCATGTCGTTGACCTTCGCCACCGAACTGCTGCGCCGCTACTTCAGCGCGGAGGTTTACAACAATGGCGGCATGGTCGATCTGCGCTTCCTGCGCCCCTTGCGGCCCGGCGACACAGTCACCTTCACTGGCAAAGTCACTGCCACTGCAAAGGAAGCCGACGGCACGCGCGTAACGGTGGAAGTCACCGGCACCAATCAAAAAGGCGCGGTAACGGCAGCGGGCATGGGCGCGTGCATTGTGCCCAGTGGTTATTTGCCGCCGGAAGAGTAGCGATTCTGCTTTAGATGGCGTGCCCTGCTACGCCAAGCACACGTAGCCGGCACACCCCAACGGCCTTTCAGCGCCGTTCAGAGAATTATCGTAAGTATTTGTTTTAATTGATTTTTTACTTCAGGCGCGGATTCAATACATCGCGCAACTGGTCGCCCACCAGGTTGATCGCGACTATCGTCACCAGTAGCGCGATGCCCGGGAAAAAGCTGATCCAGTATTTGCCCGACAGCAGATGCGTGAAACCGTTGGATATCAACAAGCCCAGCGACGGTGACGTAATCGGCATGCCCAGACCCAGAAACGACAGCGTGGCCTCAAGCGCGATGGCGTGCGCCACCTGCACGGTCGCCACCACAATCAGCGGCGGCAACACGTTGGGCATGATGTGGCGCAGCACGATACGCACCGAGCCATAGCCCAGGCACAGCGCGGCATCGACATATTCCTTGCGTTTTTCCACCAGCGCTGCGCCACGTACGGTGCGTGCATAGTAGGCCCACTGCACGGTAATCAAGGCGATGATGATTTTATCGACACCCTGCCCCGTCACCGCGAGCAGTATCAACGCGATCAGAATCGACGGGAACGAGAGTTGCAAATCAACAATGCGCATGATGACCGCGTCCGTCCAACCGCCCTTGTAGGCCGAGATGAGGCCCACCCCAATACCGATGGCCAGCGCCGCCACCGTCGACAATACGCCGACACCAAGGCTGATGCGCAAGCCATAGAAAATCGCCGACAACATGTCGCGGCCCTGATCGTCGCTGCCGAGCAGGAACGTCCAGCCTGCGCCGCTTTTGCCACCAGGCGCTAACTTGCTGTCCATGATGTCGAGCTGTTTCAGATCGTACGGGTCTTGCGGCGAGATGAACGGCGCGCCCACCGCCACCGCAAGTATCAGCAGCAGCACGATCAACGCTGCCACCGCGATACGACTGCGCGCGTAGCTCGACGCGAATTCGCGCCAGGGCGAAGCCGCAGCAGCTACCGTAGCGGCCGGAACCGGTACTGCCGCGCTCATGCCCGCGCGCCCGCCACACGCACGCGTGGATCCAGCGCAGTGTAAAGAATATCCACCAGCAGGTTAATCACGATAAACAGGAACACAATAATCATCAGATACGCCACGATCACCGGCCGGTCGAGCACGTTGATCGAATCAATCAGCAGCTTGCCCATGCCCGGCCACGCGAATACGGTTTCCGTAATGATGGCAAAGGCAATCAGCGAGCCAAACTCCAGCCCCACCACGGTGACGATCGGAATCAGAATGTTCTTCAGCACGTGCACCGACACCATGCGATTTTCCGGCACGCCCTTGGCGCGCGCAAAGCGCACGTAATCCTGTACCATCGCCTCGCGCGTGCCCGCGCGCGTGAGCCGGATCAGCAGCGACAGTTTGAACAGCGCCAGATTGGTCGCCGGCATCAACAGATGTTTCAGGCCATCCCAAGTCAGGAAACTCAGATGCAGGCCCAGTACTTCCACCGTGGCGCCGCGCCCGGTCGACGGCAGCCAGCCCAGCCACACCGAAAAAATCATGATCAACATCAGCCCGACCCAGAATGTCGGCAAAGAAAAACCGAGTATTGATCCGGCCATGATGGATTTCGCCGCAAACGAATCCGGCTTCAGTCCCGCCCACAAACCCAGCGGCAGGCCGATCACGATGGCGATGCCCATCGCCACCAGCGCCAGTTCCACGGTGGCCGGCATGCGCTGCAGGATCAGCTGCACAGCGGGCACGTTGGACGCAAACGATTTGCCCAGATCGCCCGACAGCGCCGCCGTCAGAAAATGCCAGTACTGCACCCACATCGGCTTATCCAGGCCCAGCGAGGCGGTAACGCGCGCGATCTCCGCCTGATCCGCCTGCGGGTTGATCAGAATGTCCACCGGATTGCCGATGGCGTAGACGCCCACGAACACCAGCGCCGACATGACCAGCAGCGCGAGCAGACTTTGGGCCAAACGGCGGAGAATGAAGGCGAGCATGGGTTGGCAGATTTTCCATGGCATTCTACAACGCCACGGGCCGCCCGGCGCTTATCGGTTACATCGCGTCAGATTGCAGTTAAAATGCGCGGCCAAAATCGTGCGGAGAATATCGATGCGAATCGTGCGTTTGTTCGTTGCCGTAGTGGGTGTGACCAGCGTATTGACGGTTGCGCCGCTGCTTGCCGCGGCCCAGAACTATCCCACGAAACCCATCCGCCTCATTGTGCCTTACCCACCCGGCGGCCCCACCGATTTCGTCGGTCGCGGGGTTTCCGCCCGGCTGACCGAACTCCTCGGCCAGCAAATGGTGGTCGACAACCGCCCCGGCGCGGGGACGGTGATCGGCAGCGAATTGATCGCGCGCGCCGCACCCGACGGCTACAACCTGCTGTTCGGCACCGGCGGCGGCACCTTTCTCGCACCATTGATTCTGCCCAAGGTGCCATACGATCCGCAAAAAGATTTTGCGCCGGTGGCCATGATGGTGATGAGTCCGCAGGTGCTGGTTGTACACCCCAGCGTGGGTGCGAATTCAATCAAGGAATTGATCGCCGTCGCCAAGGCCAAGCCGGGACAGCTGAATTTTTCTTCGGTAGGCACCGGCACTTCGCCGCATCTCGGGGGCGAGCTGTTCAAATCGCTGGCTGGTGTGGACATGGTGCACGTGCCCTACAAGGGCACCGCGCCCGCGATGACCGATTTGATCGCCGGCCGCGTGCAACTGGCGTGGAGCAGCATCCCCACCGTGCTCACGCATGTGCAGGCCGGGCGGCTCAAAATGCTGGGCATCGGCGGCACGCGGCGCTCGCCGGCACTGCCGGACATTCCAGTCATCGCTGACACACTGCCGGGTTTCGAGCTGGTGACGTGGTACGCAATTTTTGCACCCACGGGCACGCCCGCCGCCATTATCAACCGGCTGAACGTGGAAACAGCAAAAGTCCTGAGAGACGCTGACATCGTAAAACGCTTCGGCGAACAGGGCCTCGAGCCCACAGTGATGACGCCAGCCGAACTCAAGCGCTATACGGAAACCGACGTGGGCCGCTGGACGCGGCTGATCAAGGCAGCAAACATCAAGGGTTAGCTCATTAAGACCTGCGTGAGCTAGTGCGGCGGGAATCGCTCGAACGCGGGCAGTTCGTGCGCTCGGGCCATCCAGCCGATGCGTTCAGCGGTCTGGATGTGTATGCGTGCCGGCACCAGGTTCGGATCATCATAAGTGCCGCTCTGGATGTCGATAATGCCCGGCAGAACATTGGCGTTGGTGTAAAACAGCCCCGTGCCACAATCCGCACAGAAATACCGCCGGCCAAATTCTGATGAATGGTAGACCTTGGGTGTGCCCTGGGTCACTTTGACCGCGCCTTCTTTGTACATCGTCCAGCCCACCATCGGCGCGCCCGCGTGACGCCGGCAATCCGTGCAATGGCACAACGCATGGGTGATTGCCTCACCCGCCGCCTCATAGCGAACCGCACCGCAGTGACAACCGCCGGTTAGGGCCATGTCAACACCTCGTTTGCTTGATTGAGTCAATCACGCCGGCTCGAATACAGTCGCCTGATCGAACAGTCGCCGGATATCCCCCGCATCCACGCCCAACTCGGCCAGTATGGCACGCGTATGTTCGCCGATGCGCGGCACCTTTGATTGTGGTGCATCCGCCACGAAAGGCTGCGGACCGGGAATATTCGGATGCGGCACGCGCCCAGCGACGGACTGCTCCGACCATGTGAATACGCCCGTTGCTTCAGTCTGTTTGTGCGCAAACAAATCGCTGTATGTGTTCACGCGCTCGTTCAAGATGCCCGCCTCGCGCATTTGCGCACACCAGAATTCCGACGGCTGCGTGGCGAACGCGTCGGCGGCCACGCGCAGGATTTCCTCACCACGCGCGCGGCGGCCCGCGCCGGTCGCCATCGACGGCTCATCGGCCCACTCCGGCCGGCCGATCATGCGGCAGAACGGCGGCCACAGCGGATCTTTCAGCACGCTCACGTTGACCAAACCATCGGCGGTACGAAACGTTGCGATCGGAAACGAGCCACCCGGCATCGCCGCGCCGCCCGTCATCACGTGCTCGATCAGCCGCACGGATTGCAACGCCGTCGCGCCCTGCAACAGGCTCGCATCGATGTAGCGCCCGCGCCCGGAATCACGCCGTGCATAGAGCGCCATCGCCACCGCCTGAAACGCCAACTGCCCGCTAAACACATCAATCGGCCAGCACTCCAGCCGATGCGGCAGACCATCCTGCCGGCCCTTGTTGATAGTCATCATGCCGGCGAAGGCCTGCAAAATCGCATCTGTCGCGGGCTGTGATTGCATCGGCCCCACCTGCCCGAATCCGGTCACCGACAGATACACCACGCCGGGGTTGTATTCACAAACCTGCGGATAAGCAAAGCCCAGCCGGGCCATCACGCCGGTGCGAAAATTTTCAATGAACACATCGGCGCGCTTGGCCAGCCGGTGCAACAGATCGCTGCCTTCGCGCTGCTTCAAATCCAGCGCAATACTGCGCTTGCCGACGTTGGTCGCCAGCGCCATCGCCGTCATGCCATCCTTACCCGCCGTGATGCCGCGCGACCAGTCGCCCGCCTGCGGTTCCACCTTGATCACATCAGCGCCGTAACGCGCCAGCATCATGCCCGCACTGGGACCTGCGATGCCTTGACTGGCGTCTATAACGCGCAGGCCTTCAAAGGGGTAATCGTGACTCATTGCTTTTCCTGGTTAAGACGTGACGAGTCGCCCTATATAGCCGAAGGAGACGCAATTTGCCACCGCCGTGAATGCAACGACAGCGGGTTACGCAACACACCTCGCGTGTGAACGGGCGTGGGACAACCATTAATCGTCTAAATAATTCAATAAAAACATGTAGTTACTGGGTATGGCATTTGTTGCTGTATGCAACGAATACATGCGTCGCGATGCGCTTCGCTTATTGGCGCCCTACCGATTGCGGGTTACACGCGTTGTACGAAACGCGAGCCATGCGCGTTACGTCGGGTCAAGCAAAAGCGTATGTTGGCGATAATACCTACTATCGATATAGCGTTGATTCGAGGGCTGGCACTGCGCATTTCTCTGCAATAATGCCCCACAAACAATTCAACAATAAGTTTGGCAATAACACAGGCAATACGGCTCAGTCACATATTGCGGTCCGTGCCTTACAAATTAACGCACAGCAGCTACAGAGATTTCGGAGTATGAGTCCCGCCGAACAGGCGGTCTTCATGCGCACTAATCCACTACCCGTACGTAGCGGATGAACCTTAGGGGATCATAGATATGGACATGCAAGACCAACCGCTGGTGCTATCGAGAGAGTTCGGTCAAACGACAGAATTTACGCTCGTTGTCGAGGTCGCTATGCACCCGGATTGGCCTGAACCAATCGCGAGAGTTCAACCAGTTTTCGGTGATGTTCGTGGCGAATTGGGCGAGTGGTTCGACGTCTCCGATATCTTACATTTTTTGGTCGACGCTGCCGAGCATGCTTTTAATCGGGATGCTGGCGCACTGTGGGAGTGCGATGCATTCGAGGCATTCATTACGATTTGGGGTTTGGCAAGAGGCGACTCACAGGACGATGATTTCAACTCGTTGGGATGGAATCCTAGCCAACGGAAGCGTCATTTCGATACGTCGTTTGGTTCGATGGAGCGATTCATCATCGGACGTTGCAGCGGATTGCTAAATCACGCTGTGCTATTGCTTACCAATGAAAGCCGTGCACGGCTCGTTTACGAGTCTCTTTTAGATGGAAAGACAGTGATCCGTGACTGTTTTACGTCCGCACGCGAGGCCGAACTAGCTGTAGTTTCGGCATATGGGTTCCTCAAAGGCATCTCTGACTACTCTCAGATGACGGCGACTCCGCGAATGAAGCGTGCAGACGCAGATCGAAAATTCCCTATCGGACATCTCGCCGATTCCTAACGAACCCACACTAGGCGTCAGGAACGCACGTCGGGGCCAAGTGTATCTTTGTAGTCTTCGACGATGTTTCTTTTAGAAGGCCTATGGTCTTGCATTCCGACATTTTGTATCCGTAAGCACCGAATCTAAGGGGCAGGCTCGATTTAAATCATGCTCTATTCCAAGAAACCGAATTTTCTACTTGCTCACGCGAACCTGATAATCATCTAGCCGGTCTCCCACCGCCGAGAGGCGGAGCAGGTACAGTGAGTTTGCCAACCACCAACCTGAACGGAGACCGAAATGCAATTTTGCGGCATAGACCTGCACTCAAACAATAGCGTTGTAGTGATCAC
>SYEN01000183.1 GCA_005800795.1 Burkholderiales bacterium
ATGGCGGCGTCTATATCGGCATCCGTGGGCCGTGGCTTGCTGGCAAACAGCGCCTCCACCGCCATGATCATGCCCGACTGGCAATAACCACACTGCGGCACCTGATGATCGATCCACGCCTGCTGGATCCTCGTGAGCCGACCGCTCTGCGCGATGCCCTCAATGGTGGTGATTCGCTTGCCCTCGACCGCGCTCACCGGCATCACACACGAGCGTACCGGCGTGCCGTCGATATGCACCGTGCACGCACCACACACCGCCACCCCACAACCATACTTGGTGCCAGTAAGGCCCGCGTGCTCACGTATCGCCCACAGCAGGGGCATGGTGGGTTCGACATCGACGTCGTAAGTTTTGCCGTTAATATTGAGTCTTGCCATGATGCCTCCTCGTTGAAACTGGAATTAGAACGAAAAAATTATCCGTTACGAAGTGTACCGCGTGCGGTGTGCCGCGTGAGAAAGGGACGCGGCATTATTTGTCATCGTGGGGGGAAAAACAAGCATTGCCAGCGGCTTTATTAGTAACAACCCTGCCATGCACCCATGGCGGCCGGGTGGCTCAACAATTGAGCTGGCTGTGAGCGAACTATGAACGTCCTGGAAATGTTTAATTGCAACTGCCCTTGCAGTAAAGACCCACCCAGAGAATGGCGCGGCGGATTGCTTTACGCTGCGCCGCCACGAGACGCGTCCACGCAATACGGCGATGGTCCAATCAGGACGATTGCGCCGCGCGAGCGAACATAAAAAATCAATAAAAACAAATACTTATCAACGCTACTCTGCCAACAAATCGCCCATGCGCACAATATCGATCACGCTTCTCACGCCCAGT
This sequence comes from Burkholderiales bacterium, assembly GCA_005800795.1. Classification (GTDB taxonomy): domain Bacteria; phylum Pseudomonadota; class Gammaproteobacteria; order Burkholderiales; family SG8-41; genus UBA5216. The sequence continues at coordinate 838 of SYEN01000183.1, forward strand.
TTTTCCATGATGTGCGCCTTGTGCACTTCGACAGTGCGGTGGCTGATGCCGAGCTGTTCGCCGATTTCGCGGGCATGAAGGCCGCGCGTCAGGTGGCGCAGCACTTCGCGTTCGCGCGGCGACAGCGACGACACCATGGCCTCTCGCCGCGCCTTGCCCGCCAGTACGTTCATGCGCCCAAGTTCGTGCTGGAATGCGGTTTCGATGGCGTTGATCAACTGCTCGTCGTCGAACGGTTTTTCGAGAAAGTCGATGGCCTGCCCCCGAAACGCAGCGCGCGCGGAATTCACGTCGCCATGGCCCGTAATGATGACCACCGGCAACTTCGAGCCGCGTGCCGCCAGTGCGCCTTGCAGCTGCAGGCCACTCATGCCTGGCATGCGAATGTCGGCGATCACGCAGCCCATCCAAGCCGCGTCAAAGACGTTCAGAAAATCCTCTGCGCTGGCGAATTGGGCGATGTGATAGCCGCGCAGGCTCAGCGATAGCGAAAGCGAATCGCGTATCGCCAGATCATCATCCACCACATACACAGTGAGCTGTGCGCGCTGGATGTCCGGATTAGCGGAACTGGCCGGTACCGGAGTTCGCCTGCCGGCCGGTCCGCTGGTGCCTGGCGTTGCGAGTTGCTCGTTCATAATGAGTGATTACCCCTAAGGCTTTTATTCTCTGGCGTTGCGGCCAGGAGTTGCCGGGCTATGGCCCGTCTTGCGGCAGCGTGAAGCATAGCCGCCCGCCCGCGCCGGGCACTGCCCACAATAACCCCCCGTGAGCTTCTACGATTGCGCGGCTGATGGCAAGCCCCATACCCATACCGCTGGTCTTGGTGGTGACGAACGATTCAAACATGCGTTCGGCGTCGGCGCTGGAAATGCCCTTGCCGCTGTCACGCACCTCCACCTGCTGCATGCCCGCCTTGTTGACGGCAATAGACACCACGACGCTGGCCCCTGTACCGGCGTGTACCGCGCTATCCAGCGCGTTCATCAGCAGATTGCGCAGCACGACTTCGATCTGCACCGCGTCCACCAGTACGGGGGCGAGTTTGTCCTGCGTTTCGCAGGTCAGCGATATGGACGTCGCCTTTGCACGCGCCTGCAACGAGATGACCACGCGAGCGGCGATATCGGCGAGCAACACGCACTCCAGCCGCGTGGCGCCGGAGCGGAAAAAGTCGCGCAGCCGCCGCACCACCGCCGCCGTGCGCCGTGATTCTTCCACCAGTTTGGTCATCGCGTCATTCAAACGGGCGCGATCCAGCTCCGGCGCGGACGCCATTAACTGCCCTGTCGTGGCGTAGCCCGACAGCGCGGTGAGCGGCTGGTTGATCTCATGCGTGATGGCGGCGGCCATTTCGCCGGCGGCGGCAAGCCGCAGTGATTCGCGAAAATCCGAGGCCATACGCTGCTGCTCATCGATGGTCACGCCCAGCAGCAGACCGGTGATCGACAGCGCTATCAACAGCAGTTGCAATTCAAATACCGACAGCGGCTGATAGCCGCTGAAATACATCACCACGAACACGCCCGTCTGAATCAGCGCCAGCGCGCCGGAAGCCCCCACCAGGCCAAAACGCGCTGCCGCCCAGATCACCGGCAGAAACAGCACGTAGAAAAACCGCACGTGGTCCTGTTTGTCCTGCAGGAACACCCAGCTGATGCAGGCCACAATCACGGCTATGTGCAGCCACGCCTCCGGCCCCTGCAACACCTGCGCAAACCGCGCGCGGCGTTTTGCGCTGAAGCACATTAGCAGCAGCGGCGCAGCGATCAGTATGCCCACACTGTAACCAATGAAAAATCGCCGTGCGCCATTGAAATAACGGTCTGCGGGGCCGATGCCGTGAGCCACCAACACGCCCACATAGGCAATGCCGCACAGCAGCATGCACACCAGCGTGACACCCATCAAGCGCACCACGTCGCGCCGCGTATCCATGTCCGCGTTTACCCGAAAACGGCCGCCCAGCAGCCATGCCATCAGCACGTAACTTGCGGTCAGCAGGGCGCTGTTAATCAGCAGCACACTCCACGGCTTCATCGCTGGTGGCAGGGAAAATTCACCCCACAACGCAGCCAGAAACACCAGTGGCACGTAACGCATGCCACAAAACATCAGCATAACGACGGCGATGGCCGCTTCCGGATTGAACGGCGTGACGCCAAAGCGCGCCGGGAATAGGTATGTCAGCCGGTCCAGCATCATGTAAATCAGAACAAAAACGGCCGCGCGCACGCTGACGTGCTGCCAGAACGTGGCAATCAGCGGCTGTGCATTCGGCAACAGGGAACCCAGCGGCGGGTACGCTTTATCCATGGGCAAATTGTCCCATAGTTGCCGCGTGACACCACGCGCCAGACGCGCCGCGCGCGATTGCATGACACGCCGCCGGTGTGGTATCGTGAAGCATGCGTAACATATTGCTTTTATTGGGTTTTATTTCTGGCTTGATTTTGAGCCCGCTACCGTCTTCCGGCACGGTCAGTATTGTTGTTGGTATATTGGGCGGTACCGCGATATTGTTGCCGGCGCAACCCGCCGCCGCGCAGCAGCAAATGCGCCAGCTCCCCTCCAACGGCAAGCGCGGCACCACCGGTGATCTGCTGCCCTTGCCGCAAATCGTGATCGGTCGCGAAACTCTGATACTCGCGCCCGGCGGCCTGATTTTTGATATCAACAACCGCACCATACTGCATCAGAACCTGCCTCCCGGCTCGGATGTCTGGTTTCAACTGAACAACATAGGTCAGATTCAGCGCATCTATATCCTGCGCCCCGATGAACAGGCGCGGCTGGACAGCGACAAGAAGTTTTTCTTCTTCTGATCCCCTCTCTGTAACCCCCTCTGTAACCCCTTCCGCGAGCGCTGCTTGACGAAAGTCTATATCAAGACCTTCGGCTGCCAGAGGAACGAGTATGACTCGGACAACATGGCCGATGTATTGCGCGCGTCGCACGGCATGCAGCCGACGGATAATCCCGCCGACGCCGACGTCATTCTGTTCAACACCTGCTCAATACGCGAAAAAGCGCAGGAAAAAGTGTTTCACGATCTGGGCCGCGTGCGGCAGCTCAAGCGCGCGAACC
>SYEN01000184.1 GCA_005800795.1 Burkholderiales bacterium
GGTGAGATGCTCGCTGAAATAGCGCTCGCCCCAGCGCCAGTCGCAGTGCAGGTCTTTCACCAGAAATGAAGCCGTGATCATGCGCAGGCGATTGTGCATGTAACCGCTGTGATTGAGCTGGCGCATCGCGGCATCGACGATGGGGTACCCCGTGCGCGCTTCGCACCATGCGGCGAACAGGGCTTTGTCATTGGGAAATGCAATGGCGTCGTATTCCCGCTTGTAGGCTTGTGCGACCACGTGCGGATTGCGGTCGAGCACCATGAAATAAAAGTCGCGCCAGATCAGCTCGGACAACCAGGTTGCGGCGCCGTCGCCGGGGGCCGCGCGCGCGGCCACTGCCAATTCGCGGATCGAGATCGTGCCGAACCGCAGATGGGCTGACAGATACGATGTGCCTTTGATGGCGGGGTAGTCACGGGCTTCGCGGTAGCGTGCGATGCGTCGCTTGAAGTCGGTGAATAGTTGGCGCGCGCCAGCGGTGCCGGTGGGGATGGCCAGCGTTTTTAAGTTGGTGGGTTTAAAGCCCAGTTGTTGCAGTGTCGGAAAGGCAGGTGCGGCCAGCGGTCGGGACGCCTGCGCTCCCGGCGCGAGCCTTTGCAGGTGGCGTTTTACCGGGTAGGGTTTCAGATAGAACGATTCGTTGGTTTGCAGCTTCTTCAGCCACGCGTTTTTGTACGGCGTGAACACGGAGAAAGGCCGCCCATCACCCGTCAGCACTTCGTCGCCATCGAACATCGTTTGATCTTTGCGCAGCGCGAAGCGGATGCCGTGTCCGGCGAGCTGCCCGGCCACGGCGTTGTCGCGGGCCTTGGCGGCAGGCTCGTAATCGCGGTTGGCGTAGACCGCGCCCGCGCCCAATTCGCGGGCCAGCTCGATGATTTCATCTTCGGCGCGGCCATGGCGCACGATCAATTCGCCGCCTGCTTCGCGCAGCCGCTGTGCAAGTTCGCTTACACAGGCGTGCAGGAACTCAAAGCGGCGGTGGGTGCGATTAGCGAGCGTATCGAGTATCGCGGTGTCGAATACGAACACGCAATGCACGCGCCGCCCGGCTGTCAGCGCGGCGTGCAGGGCCGCGTTGTCGTCGATGCGCAAATCGCGCCGGAACCACATCAGCGTGGCGTCTAATGCGTGTTCCTCTGCGTTTGGGCTCACCTTCCCATCCCCGACTCCTCAAAAACCTGATGCTTAACTCTTATGCACCGCCACGACCGCCTTCACCGCCGCGCGGTCATTCATGCGCTTGAAGTGATCGTGCACGCGGGGGAATTTGGCGATGTCGACGCCGTCACTCTCCAGCCAGCCGCTGATGGTGTAAAGATACGGGTCGCAGATGCTGTAAGCCGCGCCCATCACCCACGGGCCTTTGAGAAATTCGTTTTCGATGAGCGTGAAACTTTCGCTCATGTTCTGCGGCACTTTGGCTTTCATGGTTTCCTGCGCCGCCGGGTCGTCGGACCAGCGCGCAGCGCGCGGGCGGTGGGCGTGGGCCGGGTGCACGGTGGAGCACAGGTAGCTGTTGAAGGCCTGCGCCGCGGCAAAATCAAACGGGTCAGCAGGCGCGAGCTTTGCTAGCGGCTGCGTCTGTGCAATCCACGCCAGAATCGCCGGCGTTTCGGTGACGATGCCGCGGTCGGTGATGAGCGCCGGGACGCGGCCTTTCGGGTTCACCTTCAGGTATTCGGGCTTGCGCTGATCGCCCTGCGCGAAATTGAGTTTCACGGCCTCATACGTTGCGCCGGATTCTTCGAGCGCGATGTGTGAAGCCAGTGCGCAGGTCCCGGGTGCCCAGAACAGTTTGATCATGATGTATTTCCTCGTTTGAAAAGTTGAAGGGATGGCGGGGCTGACTATCCTGATCGTATTACTATCGCGCGCCCTTGTCGCCACTCAGTTCGCGCGGCCGCATCACGCGAAACGCCACCAGCGCAGCGAGCATCAGCGCTGCGATCAGCCCGAACGACACGCCCCAGCCCGTGCGTGACATGCCCCCGGCGAGATCGAGCGTGTAGCCGATCATCAGCGGGCCGACAAAGCCGCCGCTGTAGCCGAGCATGGAATGCACAGCGAGCGTTGCGCCGCGCCGTGACGGTTCTGCGGTGCCCGCGGCGCCTGCCGTGAGTGACGACGAATCCAGCCACACCACGAAGCCGTAGACCAGCAACAGCGCCACCGCCACCGTGTATGACAGCGTGCCGACCCAGCCCAGCGCGATGCTGACCGCGGTGGAGGCCAGCATCGCCAGCGTAATCAGCCGCACACGGCCCCAGCGGATGGCGGCTTCGTTGCCGAATACGCTGGCGAAAGTGCCGATGATCCCAAGCGCGGTGAGTACCCAGGTGGGCGAAAAACTGGCGGCAGCGCCCGTGCTCGCTGCGACCCACGCCAGAAAGGCCACGCCCCAGCCGCGCAGCGCATTCATTTCCAGTGTGTGGATGCAGTAGGCGACGGCGTAGGCCATCGCTGATTTGTTGCGGAACACGGGGCGAAAGTCGAACAGCGCCTGGCCGTCGGCCGGAGGCGGTGGAGGCGCCGCGCGGCGGGGCGCATAAACCGCAACGATGATCCACGCGGCGGCGGCAGTGACCGCTGCTATCGTGAACGCGCTGGGCCAGCCCAGCGCGTTGGCGAACAGGTCCGCGCAGGCGAATGATGCCGCACCGGAGATGCCGATGCTGGCGGCGTGGCCCGCCGTGGCGCGCGTCATTAAGGTTTTGTCGACCTGATCGGCGAGCA
>SYEN01000185.1 GCA_005800795.1 Burkholderiales bacterium
CGGCCACGCCTTCGATGGCGCCCTTGCCGAAACGCGACGGATCCTTAGCGAGTTTTTTCTCCGCCATGTACGACGTAAACGCGCTGATGGTGCCACCCAAGCCTGGCAGCGGCCCGAATACCGCCCCGATGGAACTGCCGCGCAGCATGGGGCCAAAACAAATTTTCAGATCCTCCCAGCGCGGCATCAAACCTGTGATCTTGCCCTTCAGGATGGTGGGCGTGATCTGCGTGCTGCCGAGATTCTTCACGATCTCGGTCAGGCCGAACACGCCCATCGCCACCACCGCGATCCCCACGCCGTCGCTCAGTTCGGGAACGCCAAAGGTGAAGCGCGACTTGCCTGAAGTGACATCGGTACCGACGATGCCCACCAAAAGCCCCACCACCACCATGGCCAGTGATTTCAACAGCGAGCCTGACCCCACGACCGAGGCGCACACCAGCGCCATCACCATCAGCGAAAAGTATTCCGGCGAACCGAACTTGAGCGCAATGTTGGCGAGCGGCGGACCGACCAGCGCAATCAGCAGCGTGCCCACGCAGCCTGCAAAAAACGAGCCGATCGCCGCCATCGCCAACGCGGGCCCGGCGCGGCCCTGTTGCGCCATTGGGTGACCGTCGAGCAACGTCACCACCGACGACCCTTCCCCCGGGAGATTGACCAAAATCGCGGTGGTCGATCCGCCATAGTCCGAGCCATAGTAAATACCGGCCAGCATAATCAACGCCGACACTGGCGGCAGCGTGTAGGTCAGTGGCAGCAACATCGCCATGGTGGCGAGCGGGCCGATGCCCGGCAACACGCCGATCATGGTACCAAGAAACACGCCGAAAAAACAATACGCCAGATTTTGCAGTGTCAACGCCACACTGAAGCCGAGCATCAGGTTTTGGAGCAGCTGGTCCATTATCTGCTCCACCAGAACAGGGGATAAGGCATGCCAAGGCCGTAGGAGAATATGGCGACCGCGCCGGCCGTGACACAAATACTTAGCACGAGGGTTTCTCGCCAATGCACGTCTTTATGCGCCAACGCGCAACCGATGATAAGCACAATCAGCGAGGGCACAAAGCCGATATCCGCCTCCATCATCAAGGCAAAAAGCGCCAGCGCCGCAGTCAGCACCAGCCAGGGCCGCCACGCCCATTCGCCCAGACCCAACCCCAGATTGTCTTCGGCTTCGATCTTGAACGCCAAACCGCCGATCAACACGCCAAAGCCCATCAGAATACCGCCCAGCCACGTGGGGAAATAACCCGGCCCCATTTGCAGCGCACTGCCCATGACGTAGTCGCGCGACAAGTAAATCGCCAACGCGCCCAACCCCAGAAACAGTATTCCGCACCAGAAGTCCTGGGGGTTTTTAATGGTCAGCCGCACGGTTTCTCCTCGCAAGTTTAATTACGGTCAGCAACGAAGATGTAGCTTACCTCGAATCCGTCCGTATCCGCACGAATCCACACCCCATTTTCGGTGTGCGCATTGCCCGTGTCACGCGAACGGCGCAGGCCTATAATGGCCTCTTGGCGATCTCGCGAGTCTGCCCTGAACAGCCTTGAACCTTTAACTCCCCTGACTACCACGATAATGCGCAAACTCGCCCGGCTTGGCCGCTTTCTCGTATTCCTGTGCACGGCGGGCTGGCTATTCCCGCACGCCAGCACCGAGGGCATGGATCTCACCAAAATCCAGAACGACCGCATTGCGGGCGAGTCATAACGGCCACGCCCGCGTCAGAACTTGATCCCGAGTTCCTTGACCTGCTTTTCGAGCTCGACATAGCTGCGCGCCAAATCCGCACGCAGTTGTTCGGGAGACATGCGCTCGGCGGGTTCGCTGCCGTCGTTGGCGAGCTTCTGAACCATGGATGGCGCGTGCATACCATCACTGACCACACGGTTCATCGCCTGAATGATGGGACGCGGCGTCCCTGCCCGTACCCACAAGTTGTAGCGATTGGTGATCTTGAAGCCGGGAAAACCCTGCTCGCCGATAGTGGGCAGATCGGGCAGCGACGATGCGCGCGTCAGCCCCATCGAGGCCACACCACGCACCTTGCCGCTGCGTATTGCGGTGGTCGCAGACATGGCGCTGGTCACACCCAGATGAACTTCGCCCCCCATTAACGCCAGCAGCGACGGTGCACTACCTTTGTACGCCACGTGCTTTAGTTTCATGTTGGACAGCTTTATCAGCTTTTCCATGCCCAAGTGCACCGTGCCACCGACACCGGAACTACCGGTGTAGGTCAACGGCTTACTTGCGGAAAGCGCAATCAACTCTTTGACCGACTTCGCGGGCACGCTCAGATTGGCCAGCAGGATGTACGGCTGCTGGGTCGACGCAACCACCGGATCAAAGGTCTTGAGAATATCGAACGCCACGCGTTTGGTGGCACTTTGAAACAACAAGCCGTCACCCGACTGCAATATCGTGTAACCGTCCGGCGTGGATTTGGCCATCAACTCCGTGGCGATCACACCGCCGCCGCCAGGCCGCGGATCGACCACAACATTTTGCCCCCACTTGTCAATGAGTAGTTGCGCGGTGACGCGCGCCACCATGTCCGCGCCCGCGCCTGCCTGCACGCCGATGATGATGCGTATCGGCCGTACCGGATAACCGGGGACTTTATCCTGCGCCTTGTCTTGCGCCCACGCCACTGCGCTGTGCGCCAACACGACAGGCAATAACCAACTGAGCGGCTGATTAAGTTTCATGGCGAGTGGCTCCCGTTAAACATCAGCAAGCATGTTAACGATGACCCGCGCGCAACGCAACGTCAACCCGCACGTAACCCTATCAACCGCCGGCGTTGGAATGAAACACCAGCCCCGCGTGCTCGCGCAGCGCGTGGAATTTGATCGCTGGCCAGTGTTCATGCGCGACTTTGATCTCGGCGTCGTGCGCAGCCAAAAACGTTGGCGCTTCCACCGCGTCATGCGCGATGCGATGCGCGTTGGCGTCGATAAAACGCTTCATTTCCTTCGGGTCTTCCGCCGTCACCCAGCGGGCACTGTTATAACGTGCGGGCGCCAGCCGCGCTTCGCAGCCGTACTCGTGTTTCAACCGGTGCGCGACCACTTCAAACTGCAATTGCCCGACCGCACCCAGCAATAACATGCCACCGGCGACGGGCTTAAACACCTGGATCGCGCCTTCTTCGCCCAATTGCGCAAGTCCCGTGCGCAATTGTTTGCTGCGCAGCGGGTCGGCGATCTCGACGGTTTGAAACAGCTCGGGCGCAAAAAAAGGCAGACCAGTGAACTGCAATTCCTCGCCTTCGGTCAGTGTGTCACCCAATTGCAGCACGCCGTGATTGGGTATGCCGATGATGTCCCCGGCGTAAGCGTCTTCCACCAGATCACGCCGTTGCGATAAAAACGACACCACGGTATTGGGTCGGAAATCCTTTCCAGTGCGGCAGTTCTTCAGCTTCATGCTGCGCTCGAAGTGACCGGAACACACGCGGATGAAAGCAATGCGATCCCGATGACCAGGATCCATGTTGGCCTGGATCTTGAACACCACGCCGGTGAATTTCGCTTCCAGGGGTTCGACCGCGCGCTGGATGGTGCAGCGCGCACGCGGCGGCGGCGCAAATTCGATCAGCGCGTCCAGCACTTCCTGCACACCAAAGTTGTTGATTGCCGAGCCAAAAAATAGCGGCGTCTGTTTGCCTGCGAGAAAGCTGTCACGCTCAAAGGTCGGCGACACGCCCTGTACCAGCTCCATCTCCTGCCGTGCGTGAGCGAACACCTCACCAAAGCGCGCGGCGGCATCCGGGTTATTCAACCCGGCGATGGTATCGTGCCCGCCGACGCGATCCTCCCCCGCGACGAAGACGCGCATGCTGTCATGAAGCAAATCACACACGCCCTTGAATTGCTTGCCCATGCCCACCGGCCAGGTGCATGGCACCACTGGCATGCCCAATGTGCGTTCGATCTCGTCAACCAGATCCATCGGCTCGCGCACCTCGCGATCCATCTTGTTGACGAAGGTGATCACCGGCGTGTTCTGCTGGCGGCACACCTGCAACAGACGCAGCGTTTGCGGCTCGATACCGTTGGCCGCGTCGATCACCATCAG
>SYEN01000186.1 GCA_005800795.1 Burkholderiales bacterium
CCCAGGCCTGAGCGCGGCAGAATCACCGCCGCGTATCCGGGATCGGCTATGTGAATGGCGATGCCAGCGGGGATGAGTTCGGTTTGGCCGGGATTCAGCGTGAGCGGCTCATTCAGGCACGCGCGCAAATCGAGGCCGGCCGAACCGGGGGTGGCGTATTGCGGCAGTTGATCGCGCAGGCGGGCATCAAGGATTTTTACGTCGATTTTTTTCATGCCACGCTGCGCTTCGGCTAGCGCCGTTTTTTTGCGGCCTTATACAACGTCGCAATACGCGCCACGATATCCTTCGCCACCGCTTCCTTTGGCGCACGCATGAGTTTGTGCGTGCCGCTGTCGTCTAACAGCATGACTTCGTTGTCGTCGGCACCAATGGCATTTTGCGCGAGGTTGGCGACAATGAGGTTTACTTTCTTGCGGCGGCGTTTTTCGTCAGCGTAGTTTTCGAGGTTCTGACTCTCGGCGGCGAATCCCACGGTAAACGGCGGCTTGGCCTGCCCCGCGACCCACGCGAGGATGTCGGGGTTGGGCAGCAGTTTTAACGTGAGCGCATCGGATTCCGTCTTCTTGATTTTGTGTTCGCTGGGCGTTTCCACGCGGTAATCGGCGACAGCCGCGACGCCGATGAAAATGTCTGCGCCTTTGGCGTGTTTCTTCACTGCGGCGAACATGTCGGCGGCGCTTTGTACCTGCGTCAGCATCGCACCTGCGGGAATCGGTTGGCTCGACGGCCCGGAAATCAGCGTAACTTTTGCGCCAGCGCCTATGGCCGCCCGCGCAATGGCGTATCCCATTTTGCCGGAGCTGCGATTGGTGATGCCGCGCACGGCATCAATCGGTTCAAAGGTCGGCCCAGCGGTCATCAGCACATTCACGCCTGCTAACGTTTTCGGCGCAAGGAACGCGGCCACGGCATCGGCGATTTCCTGCGCTTCGAGCATGCGGCCGTTGCCGGTTTCGCCACAAGCCTGATCGCCGCTGGCGGGGCCGAGGAGGGTGATGCCGTCTTTTTCGAGTTGTGCCACGTTGCGTTGCGTGGCGGGGTTTTCCCACATCTGGCGGTTCATCGCAGGCGCAACGATCAGCGCGCAATCACGCGCGAGGCACAGCGTTGAGAGCAGATCGTCGGCATGCCCATGCACCAGCTTGGCCATGAAATCGGCGGTGGCGGGCGCGATCACGATGGCGGCCTTGTCACGCGACAGTTCGATGTGCGCCATGCTGTTGGAGATGCGCGCGTCCCACATGTCGGTGTAAACCGGGTTGCCGGACAGCGCCTGCAGGGTCGCGGGCGTAATAAAGCCGCAGGCGGCTTCGGTCATCACCACATGCACGCCGATACCCTGGTCACCCAGACGGCGTACCAGCTCGGCAGCCTTGTAAGCGGCGACCCCGCCGGTAACTCCAAGAACCACTTTTTTGCTTGTAATATCAGACATATAGCGCTCTTTCGCCCTTAAGACGTGAGTGTAGCCGTACAGCCGGGAAATGTGAAACGCCGCTGGTTCAGTATCCAAGTGAGACGTAGTTGGCAGTCGGTACTGGATGGACGTACACCACCACCGGTTTCGCCCGTTCTGCAGGTTCCTCTCCCGCACTACAGCTCGCAAAATGGCAATCACCGACTGGCCCGCCGACGACCGTCCGCGCGAAAAACTGTTGCAAAGAGGCGCTGCCGCGCTTTCCGACGCAGAGCTGGTGGCAATTTTCCTGCGCACCGGCGTTACCGGGAAATCCGCCGTTGATCTTGCGCGCGATATGTTGCGGCAGTTCGGTTCCCTGACCGCGCTGTGCAGCGCGGATCAAGCGGCGTTCTGCAAGATTCACGGGCTGGGTCAGGCGAAATTCGTGCAGTTGCAGGCGGTGCTGGAAATGGCACAGCGCGCGCTCGGCGAAACGCTTAAGCAAGGCGTGGCACTCAATTCGCTGAAGTCGGTGCGCGATTTTCTGTGGTTGCGGCTGCATGGGCAACTGCGCGAGGTGTTTGTCGCGGTGTTCGTTGACGCGCAAAACCGCGTGCTGGCGGTGGAGGATCTTTTTGCGGGCACGCTCACCCACACCAGCGTGTATCCACGCGAAGTGGTCAAGCGCGCGCTGCATCACAATGCGGCGGGGGTGATTTTTGCCCATAATCACCCATCCGGCGTAGCCGAGCCCAGCCGCGCCGACGAGCTACTGACGGCCAACCTGAAGCGTGCTCTGGCGCTGGTGGAAGTTAGCGTACTCGATCATTTTGTGGTGGACGCGGACAGCACGCTGTCCTTCGTCGAGCGCGGACTGTTGTAAGGATAAATCATAAGTATTTGTTTTTATTGATTATTTTTTATTTATCCCCCACGGCAACACAGAGCAGTTTCGTGGCAATTGTTACGGGAAACGGCAAAATCCCCCGCCGTAGTCCTTGAGTGAAGTGCCTGATTTCGTGTAGAATTCTCCCACTCCAAGGGGCTTTACCGGAGCCGTGCGCATTACTTTGCAGCTTCTCCGGTCAACGGTTTCAGAAAATTCAGGTTCGAGGTTCACATGTCACGAGTATGTCAGGTCACCGGCAAGAAGCCGATGGTGGGTAACAACGTTTCCCACGCCAACAACAAGACCAA
>SYEN01000187.1 GCA_005800795.1 Burkholderiales bacterium
CATACGCGCTATCCAGTGACGCCGTTCAATGTCCGGCGGCGGCAGGGCTCGTTACACGCGCCCGCTATCCATCAAAATCGTCTGCCCGGTCACGCTTTCGCTGCAGCAAAACGTGATTAACTGTTCGGTCACGTCGGCGCACACGGCGATGGCGCGAACCCCGAGATGTTTGAGTTCATCGGCGACGCCTTTAGCCCTGGCTTCCCATTCGGCGAAGTTCACCACCACGTTGACGTCGTTTTGCGCCGGCGCACGGCAAATGCGCTGGCCAAGTCCGCCGCTGCCGCCGGTGACCATGGCCGTGCAGCCTTTGAGTTCCATTGAGGAAACCTTAATCGAAAAAAGCGAACGTGCGCGTTTCAATACTCTCGCGTGCCGACGCGTTGTCCGGCGTGTTGGGATCGTCAAACGCGCTGTGCGCGGTAAAACGCGACGCCACGCCCGTATCGGAATCGAACACCTTGAACACCAGCGCCTCGTGGCGTTCCATTTGCGGAAAGTGAAACCAAATGTGCGACGGGTTGTGGGCGATGTGATAAACCTCGCCGGTGCGATCCTTGTAACGCCGTTGCACGCGGATAAAACCTTTTTGCGGAATGCTGCGGCCATCGCAGATACCCAGCGGATCGATCATCACCTTGCCGCGTATCGGCCGCCACACCTGCACGATGGCCCAGCGCTTTTTGAGGCGGCGCTCGGCTTCGGCGTCGCCCACGATTTCACGCAGGCGGCGCGGCGCTGAATCCTCGGTGTAATCATTGTGCACGCCCTTGACCGTGGGCCGCGCGTTGATCGATTTTTGCCCGGCTTCATCACTGACACGCAGCGTGTGGTCGAACACCACCACGCTGGATGCGCCCGTGTGCTTTTTAAGCAGCGCCTGCACTTCGAGGTTGTACAGGCCAGTGCACTGCGCCTCGTCAGTGAAATCCCTGACCTGCGTCTGGTGATCGACAAATACAAAGCCGTGCGTGTCGATGTCAAACGTGCCGCGCAGCGGGCGGCCATTGCGCACGGCCATCTCGTGCTGCTGGTAGACCGGCTCGACAGCGTTGTGCGCCATTTCCGGCCAGTCGATATAACGCACCGCCGGGCGGCCGGTATCGACCACGTAGTTGAAACGCGCGCGGATGGTTTCGCCTGTGCTGATGGGAGGCTTGTCGGCGACGATGTTCATGCTCGTTACTCCGTCTGAAGATGAATCATGATGAAAGCGATGCAATAACGGTTGGGCTAATCCAGTTTCATTTCGCGTATAACCGGCGTGAATTGCTGCATCAGCCGTACCAACATGGCTTTTTGTGCTTCACCGCTGGATCCGACGGACTCTGCGCCCAAGTCGGCAAAGCGTTTGACCAGATCGGGATGACGGACCGCCTGCGCCACTTCACGCTGCAGGCGGTCGAGCACGGCCTTGGGCGTTTTGGCCGGAGCGAAAAGGCCGTTGAAACCCTCGAACTCCAGCGCGGGGAAACCCTGCTCGCGCACCGTGGGCACATCGGGCAGGATGGCGATGCGCTTGGCGCCGTTCGTGGCGAGCGCCTTTAACTGGCCGTTGCGGATTTCCTGCAGCGATGTCGACAGTTGATCGCCGCCGAATTGAATGCGCCCGGAGAGCAATTCCAGCTTCATCGGCGCCGCGCCCTTGTAGGCGACATGCGCCATATCGAATTTGCCATCGCGCTTCAACGTTTCGCCCAGCACGTGCATGGCCGAACCGGGACCGGTGGAACCGTAGTTATATTTGAGATTGGCGTTGCCGCGCGTCAGCGCCGCGAACTCACGCAAATCTTTCGCCGCCACAGCGGGGTTTGCAGTCAACACAAACGGAACGTTCACCACGATCGACACACCGGAGAAATCCCGCTCGGCATCAAACGGCGAACGCTTAGCCAGTGATTGCGCCACCGAGGACAGCGGAAACGTGATGTTGTGCATCAACATCGTATAGCCGTCAGGGTTGGATTTCGCCACGATGTCGGCGCCAAGCGCCCCGCCTGCGCCGCCGCGATTGTCAACCACTACCGGCTGCCCCGTCGATTCGCTCATGCGCTGCGCCACCAGCCGCGCCACCACGTCGGTCGTGCCCCCGGCGGGGAAGGGCACAACGATGCGGATGGGTTTTGTGGGGAAGGTCTGCGCATGCAATGGCGATGGCGGCGCTGCCACACAGAGGCCCAACGCCACGGTTACGCCGACACACGCCAGCCGGGCTGTACTGTTCACGGTGCCACCGATGCGCATGACTGTCCTCTTTTTGAAAAAACCATCATACCCGAGCACGATGGCGGCGGTGCGCCTCGCCGTCGTGGATGGCGGCAGGTGTTTTTCGATACCTAAGAATCATGAATAAAAACATATACTTACATTACTGCTCATTCAAAAATGCTGGCACAGAAAACCTCCCTGTGGCGCCATTCCTGACTTGGGCGCACTTTCCCATCGCCCGCGTTCTACCGTAATCTACCGCTGGCTCTACCCTTGGCTTAAGGCCTTTCAACCAACCGTCTATCTGATGCCTCGCACGCTCCTCGTCTCTGCCAAAGTCATCGCCGAATTCGGCTCGCGCATCAACGACATTATCGCTGCCGCGCCACGTGCCATGGACATCGTGCCCTTTACGCCGGCGCTGCAACTCGGGCCCGAACAGATCGCCAACATCGAAGCCGCCTATTACTCGCGCGACATCTGGGAGGGCACCGAAAAAAGCGTGTTAAGCCCGGCCGCACAGGCATTCTGGGCGATCATCGACCGCGCGCAAAATCTTGAATGGATGGCGGTCTACTCCGCTGGTATGGATCAAAAGCGTTACGTTGATGCCCTGAAGCGCGGCGTGCGGTTGACCAGCAGCGCGGGGGCGCAATCTGAAGCGGTGGGCCTGGCCTGCGCCACTGGCGTGCTGGCGCTGGCTCGCGGCGTGCCGCATTGGCTTAACGCGCAGCAGCGGCGTGAGTGGTCACCATTGCGCGGGCGTGATGTGCCGCCGGATATTCCCGGCCAGACTGCGGTGATCGTCGGCACCGGTTACATCGGTTCGGTGATAGCACGCATGCTGCAGGCGGCAAGGATGAAAACCGTCGGCGTGCGGCGCAACGCCACGCCCGCCGGACATTTCGACCAAATGCGGCCGCCCGCCGTACTCGACAGCCTGCTGCCGACGTGCGACTGGCTGGTCATCGCCTGCCCGCTGGCGCCGGAAACCCGCAACCTGATTGACGCACGGCGGCTCGCGCTGATGAAACCCACGGCGGGTGTTGCCAACATTGCCCGCGGTGAAATCATCGACGAAACCGCGCTGGCGGAAGCCCTCAAGGCTGGGCGGTTAAAGCACGCCTATCTGGATGTGTTTCACACGGAGCCGCTGCCGGTGGAATCGCCGCTGTGGGATTTGCCCAACGTGTTGATATCGCCGCACAACGCGGGAGCCTCTACGGGCACTTACGCGTGCGGGGTGGAAATTTTCATGCAGAATTTGCACAATTATCTGAAAGCACAACCGCTGACTAACGAAGCTGCCATCGTCCCATAGTGTATTGTGCTGCAGCGCCGTAGTCATGCATCTTAAACGAGAGGAGCCATCACCATGGGCAACCGAGCCACCGAAATCCGCGCCAGCCTTAACCACCCCGTCATTGACGGCGATGGACACTGGATGGAACCGCTGCCGGTGTTTCTCGAATATCTCAGCGAGACCGCCGGCCCTGCCATGGTCGACGAGTTGCGCGCGCTATGGCATCAACGGGATCTCTGGTATCGCGCCACGGCCGAGGAGCAGCAGCATCAGCGCCTGCGCCGTGCCATCTGGTGGGGCGTCACTTCGCAGACTTACGACAAGGCAACCGCCCTGCTGCCCGCATTGCTTGACGAACGCCTGCCCGAACTGGGCATCGACTTTGCCATCATGTATCCAAGCTTCGGCCTTACCATCAACACCATGGGCGGCGCCGATTTGCTGTGTGCCAGCGCGCGCGCCTACAACCGCATGACGGCGGATATGTTCAAGCCCTATCCCGGGCGCTTTGCGCCGGTGGCGATACTGCCCGCACAAACGCCGCAACAGGCCATCACTGAACTGGATTTTGCGGTCAAGGAACTCGGCTACAAGGCCGTCATGCTGCGCGGCAATCAGGAGCGCGTGATACCCGCCGCCGAGGGCATTGATGAGCGCCACGCGGCGTGGTACTGCGACAACATCGCGCTCGACAGTCCGTATGACTACGAGCCGTTCTGGCAGCGCTGTGTCGAACTGGGCGTTGCGGTCACCCAGCATTCCGGCAGTCCGCGCTGGTCGGATCGCGCGTCGATCACCAACTTTACCTACAACCACGTGGGGCACTTCGCCGAATCGAATCACGCCTTTGCGCGCGGCGTGTTCCTGGGTGGTGTCACGCATCGTCACCCCACGCTCAACTTCGGCTTCATGGAAGGCGGCGTGAGCTGGGCCTGTCAGATGGTCAACGACATGATCGAGCATTGGGAAAAGCGCACGCGCGACAACCTGCAATACCCGAACGCCACCAATGTTTCTGAATTCAAACAATACATCAGCCGCTACGGCGATGCGCGATTAAAAGCCAACGCGGACAAGATCATGGACAGTCTTGATGCCTTCCGCCCCGAATGCAGCATCGCCGAATTGAGCAAACCGGAATATGTCACCGACGACTTTGACGCCTCCGGCGTGAAATCGAAGGCCGATATCCGTGGTGTATTTGCGAATAATTTCTTCTTCGGCTGCGAGGCCGATGACCGCGCGACGATGTGGGCCTTCGACCCGCGCATGGGCATTCGGCTGCGGCCGGTGTTCAGCTCCGACTTCACGCATTTTGACGTGCCGGATTTCAACGACGTGATCCCCGAAGCGTACGAAATGCTGGAGCGCCGCTACGTCACTGAGCAGGATTTTCGCGAGTTCACTTTCACCAACGCGGCGTTGCTGCACACGCGCAACAATCGCAATTTCTTCATGGGCACGGTGGTGGAGAAGGCGGTGGCGGAGGAGTTGAAGTTGGCAATCGTGTAAATCATGGAGAATATGGGCGCGCAATGACATTGCGCGCTGTTTTAAAGGTGCAGGCCGACAGCAAACGGCCACCAGCAGAAGCAGCGACCAGTGCAGTATTCCGGACGTTGGCGCTTCACCGGAGCGCCCGCCAGCGGGCTTCCAGTGAGCGCAGACGTTAGACAGCAAAGAAAAGTCTGTGGACGATAGCCTGCACGTAGAGAACTTACGATCCCGTTTCAACCGCGGAGAGAAGTTGAAGTACGTCTTTTTCTGGGGTCACCAGCCTAGACGGAATGGCATCACGGCTTCGTGTTTCAGCCAGTGGTATGGTGCCC
The DNA here is from genome assembly GCA_005800795.1 of Burkholderiales bacterium. Classification (GTDB taxonomy): domain Bacteria; phylum Pseudomonadota; class Gammaproteobacteria; order Burkholderiales; family SG8-41; genus UBA5216. The sequence continues at coordinate 5,341 of SYEN01000187.1, forward strand.
CGTTCGTCATGGATGGTCAGCGGTACCCAACGGCAGAGCATTACATGATGGCAGAAAAGGCTTTGTTGTTTGGAGATCATGCAACCAAAGCACAAGTCCTGAAAGCTCCAAACCCAGGTGCAGCCAAAGCCCTCGGCCGGAAGGTGCGCGGCTTCGATGACGCTGTTTGGCAGCAGCACAGGTTCTCGATCGTTGTGCGCGCCAATGAAGCTAAGTTCACGCAGAATCGCCAGCTTGATCAATTCTTACAGCAGACTGGCAATCGGATCCTCGTTGAGGCCAGTCCTGCAGATAGAATTTGGGGTATCGGTCTCGCCCAGGATGATGAAAAGATCAATAATCCGAATCAATGGCAAGGCCTCAATCTCCTTGGCTTCGCGCTTATGCAGGTGCGCCGTGCCGTCTAACTGGCGCTTCAACCGGAACGCGCGAAAGCCGCGCGCCCATCAAGCTAATCGTTAAGTATCCGCTTATCGAATTATCGAACCTCGCCTTTGGATCGTCTCTATCCGTTAAAGGATTAACCCTAACGAACGACCACGTTTGGAACCCACAAAATTTTGATACCGGAGACGGTCTGCCAGCAACTATCTGGCGAAATTCCAATTCGTCTCGTCAATCCGTCATCGGTATTTTCGCCTGCCCCACCACGTCTTTCCACTGCGCGAGATCGGCAAAATAACGTTTGGTAAAAGCATCGACCGTCATGCCGCCGGGTTCCATGCCGATGCCGATAAAGCTTTTGGTGATCTCTGGCGTGGCGACGATGCGGTTGATTTCCGTGTTCAGCCGCTGTACCGTTTTTAGGGGCGTGCCACCGGTGGTGAATATGCCGAACTGCGCGCCGCTTTCGTGGCCGGCGTATCCCGCTTCGCGCATGGTCGGCACGTCCGGCATGGCGGCAATGCGTTTTTCACCCATTACCGCCAGCGCGCGCACACGCTTTGCCCGCAGATAAGGCAGCCACGCGGAGGCATCCAGGACGGCGAAATCCGCTTCGCCGGTGGCGACGGCCAGCGCGGCGTATCCGGTGCCTTTGTAGGGAATGATTTCCATGCGCGTGCCGGTCTTGATGCGCAACAGCGCGATGGACATTTCCGACGAATTGTCGCCGGCGGAACCGTTGAGCCGGCCCGGCTGTGCCAGAGCGAGTTTGATGAATGCAGCGACGTTCGGCGCGGGCACGTTGGGATTGACCGCGATCACGTAGGGAATGGTGCCCAGCTCGGCGACCGGCTGGATGCTGCGCAGCGGATCCCATGGCACATGCTTACGCAACGCCGGGATCAACGCCACAGCGCCGCCGCTGAACAGTAAAGTGTGTCCGTCGGGCACCGCTTTGGCCATCACCTCAATGCCGATGCGGCCATCCGCGCCGGGTCGGTTTTCAATGATGACCTGCTGCCCCAATGCCTTGGCAAGGTGTGGCCCCATGCGGCGCGCGATCACATCGTTGGACGAACCAGCGCCAAAGGGAACAACCGCGATAACATTGCGCTCGGGGTAGTCGGCAGCATTGACTGCGCCTGCGGTGGCGAGCACGCCCAGAATCAGTGTAATGTATGTCTTCATGATTCGCAGTATACGAGTTTGGCCGGCAAGCGAGAGACGATGATTGATCGTATAAGTGGATGGTTTGCAGCACTGGCTGGCACGGCCATGGTGTTGACGTGCACGGTTCCCGCCCATGCGCAATACCCTGAACGCCTGATCCGCGCTGTGGTGCCGTTTGCCACCGGCGGCACCAACGACATCACCGCCCGCATGATCGCGCCGCATCTGGCCAAAACGCTGGGCCAGCAGGTAGTGGTGGAAAACCGCCCTGGCGCTGCGGGCAACATCGGCATTGAAGCCGTGGCTAAATCCGCGCCGGATGGTCACACCATTCTGTTCAGCGCCACGGCATCCACGCAAAATCCGGCGCTGTTTCGCAATCTGCGGTTTGATCCGCTCACCGACATACAGCCGGTGGCGGCGATCGCGGAGTATCCGTACGCCATCATGGTCAATCATCACTTGCCGGTGAAAAACGTGCGCGAGCTGATCGCGCTGGCGCAAAAAAGTCCCGCCACGCTGAACGCCTCGGGGGGCGGCATCGGCACGCGACTGTCGGTGGAGCTGTTTCGCATTCGCAATAACATTCGCGTCGAGGTCATTTCCTACAACGGTACCGGGCAGGCCGCATTGGCGGTGGCCACCGGCGAGACCCAACTGGCGATCATGGATCCGTCGCCGTTTCAGGCGTACTTTGCCTCGGGCCGCGTCAGAATGCTGGCGATGGTGAGCGAGCGGCGCCTGCCTGCCTACCCGGACGTGCCGACAACCGCCGAAGCGGGCCTACCGGGGCAACGAGCGGGGGCCACTGCAGCGGTGTATGTCACCGCGAAAACACCCTTCGCCATCGTGCAAACGCTGAACACGGCAATCAACAACGTGATCACCCTGCCCGAAGTGAAGGAACTGTTGCGCAAGCAAGGCGGCGTGTCGGAACCGGTGAGCGTGAACGATTTGACGCAGTGGTATCGGCGTGAAATTCAGACGTGGAAAGAAATCGTCGCGCGCGCGAAAATTCCGCCGGTGGATTGAATTCGGACACCAGTCAACAACCCGGGAGCGCAACATGATTAAACAGGTGGGCGCAACAGTCATACAACCGAAGCATCGGGCCAGTTGCCATTGCGGCGCGGTGGTGCTGGAACTGGATTTGCCCGACGGCATCGTCAATCCACGCCGTTGCGATTGCTCCATCTGCCGGCGCAAGGGCGCCATCGTGGCATCGGTGCCGCTTGCTGGCGTGAAAGTCGTCAAGGGTGCTGACGTGTTGCGGCTCTATCAGTTCAACACCAAAACCGCGAAACATTTCTTTTGCTCGGTCTGTGGCATTTACACGCACCATCAACGCCGCTCGAACCCTGACCAATACGGCTACAACGTCGGCTGTCTGCAAGGGGTGAATCCCTACGAGCTTGAGGTGAATGTGCCGACCAACGACGGCGTGAATCATCCGGCAGACAGCCGCGTGGCATGACACATCATGGCGCCCAAAAAAGTTGTTTAAAAACAATTACTTATATTATCTCTCTCGACATCCACTCCAGCGTGGCGATATGCACGGGATAGAATGCTTACCCGACCCTTGATAGGAAGACGCCGTTGAGCGCAAGCGCAGCAGCAGCCTCCGCTGGCCTGCAGGCGGCGCCAACGGGGAACTATGCCGGTGCGCCGGGCGAACGTGTGCTGCGCCCCGAATTTACCGGCTCGGCGGCCGAATATTTCCGCATCTGGATCGTCAATCTGTTTTTCACGCTGATCACGCTGGGCGTGTATTCGGCGTGGGCCAAGGTGCGCAAGAAGCGCTACTTCTACGGCAGCACGCGCATCGACGGCGACAGCTTCGACTATTTCGCCAGCCCGAAGGCGATCCTCAAAGGGCGCATCGTTGCGGTGCTGCTGTTTCTGGTTTACGCGTTCACCTCCGAACTGTATCCAGCTTCCAAGTTCTAGTTCATCGGTGGCTTCGTGCTGGAGCTGCCGTGGCTGGTGGTGCGCACGCTGGCATTTAACGCGCGCAACTCGGCGTGGCGCGGCCTGCGCTTTGACTTTGAGGCCACACCGCGCGAAGCGGTGCCGGTGTTTTTGGGCATGCCACTGCTGGTGGCCGTCACCGGCGGCATCGCCTACGCATGGTTTGCGGCGCGCTACAAATCCTTCGTGATTGCCTATCACGCGCTGGGCACCACGCGTTTTGGCTGCGACCTGCGCGGCATGGATTTTTTCAAAGTCTATCTGCTGGCGGGGCTGATATTGATCGCGCTATTGATGCCCTTCGGGCTGGTGATGAATGCCATGATGAAGGGTCTGCAAATGCAGGAGAGCTTCGAGTGGCTGCAATTCATGATTCCCGCAGCTTTGATGTACCTCGCCTACGTCACTGTCTATGCCTACGTGCGTGCACGCACGTTGAACCTGCAATGGAACGGCGCCAGCGGGCCGGGATTGCGCTTCACCAGCACACTGAAAGCGCGCGAGATGATTCCGTTGTACCTCGGCAATCTGCTGGCTATTGCGGCCACGGCGGGCCTGATGATTCCGTGGGCGGTGATCCGCACCCTGCGTTACCGGCTGGCGCATTTCACCGTCACCGATGTCGGCGGAGAAATTTATACCGCCAATCCGGCGCTGGAACGCGTGGGCGCCACCGGGCAGGAATTCGGCGACATCTTTAACGTGGATTTGGGTCTCTAAGCGGACTATGAGCATTCTTCAAGCTACCTACTTTGACGGCAAACTCTCGCGTCCACACGCGGTGAGTGTCGTCATCAACGGCGGCACGTTGAAGGTTATCGGCCGCGACATCAACGAATCCTTCGACGCCCGCGGCGTGCGCCGTTCTTTGCGCGTGGCGAATACACCACGCTGGCTGTATCTGCCGGGCGGCGGCGCGTGCGTCACCACCGACAACGACGCGGTGGACCGCATGACGCGCGACCGGGGTTACGAGCGGCTGTTGCACACATGGAAATCGCGCCCCGTGTTCGCGGTCATCGCCATTGCGCTGGTCGCCTGTGCGGTGTGGCTGTTGCTGGATCGCGTGGTGCCGCGCGTGGTGGATTACGCCGCGAATCATATTCCGGTCGAAACCGAAACCGCGCTCGGCGAGCAGACGTTGAGCGGACTGGAGCAGGGCTTTTTGCAGCCCTCAAAGTTGCCGCAAGCGCGGCAGGACGCACTGCGCGCCAAGTTCGACGCGATGGTGAAGGCCACGCGCGATGGCACGAGATACCGGCTGGAGTTTCGCGCCAGCCCCGTCGTCGGCCCGAACGCTTTCGCGCTGCCCTCGGGCATTATCGTGATGACCGACGAGCTGGTGAAATATTCCAACAACGATCTCGAAGTGCTGGGCGTGCTGGCGCACGAGCTCGGCCACGTGCATCACCGCCATACCATGCGCCGCCTGCTGGAGGGCTCGGCCACCGCGCTGATCATCGCCGGCATCACCGGCGACGTGGCCTCTGCAACCTCGCTCGCTGCCGCCGCGCCCGCGCTGCTGCTGCAAACCAAGTACTCGCGCGACAACGAACGCGAGGCCGACCGCTACGCCATCGCGATGATGCGTAAGGCCAACCTCGACCCGGCGCATCTGGGCGCCTTCCTCGCTCGGATGAGCGCCCGCGACGGCAAGCGGGGCGGCGTCTTGCCGCCGTTTATGTCGTCGCACCCCAGTACCGAAGAGCGCGAGGCTTTGGCCCGCGCCGGTGCGCCCGCAGTTGCGTCATCCGCTCCGGCGGACAGCAAGTCCTCCCGGAACGACGAGGCGCAAACCGCGCTGGTGCCTGAAAAGCCCAAGCGCAAAGCCACCGACCCGGTGCACCTCGGGGTGCTCGCCTTGATCGAGCAACGTGACATCGGCGGGCTGGAGAAACTGCTGGGCGGATATCAGCAGGCCTTTGAGGTGTCAGAGGCCGACGCCGGCAACAGCAAGAAACTCGAAGAGGCCTTTAAAGCGCTGGATTACGTGCCGCGAAGCGCCCAGGCCGTGCTCGATGAATGGTGCAAGGCGTATCCGTCGTCGTACGCCGCGCATATGGCACGGGCGACGTTTTTCTACGAGCAGGGGCTGGACGCGCGCGGCACAGCCTATATCAACGAAACGCCGGAGGAAAACCTCCGCAGCATGCGGTTTTTTCTTGACAAGGCACAGGCCGATCTGGAGCGCTCGCTGACACTAACAACCAAGCCCTACCTGAGCCATCGCACGCTGATGAGCCTGGCACGCGTGGGCGGCGGCCGCATCGACGCGAAGGCGCACTATCAGGCAGCGGTAAAGCTTGCACCCCAAAGCATTGAGTTGCGGATGGCGCACATGGCGTCGCTGGAACCGCGCTGGGGCGGCAGTTACAAGGCAATGGAAGCATTTGAGAAGGAATCGCGCGCGCAACTCACCGACCCCAAGGCCGCCGACCGGCTGGCGGCGCGCATTCCGGCGTATCGTGCAGGTGAGTTCAAGCGGAAGAAGGAATACGGCAAGGCGCTGACGCTGTTCAACGAATCCATCGCGCTTTACGAAGGCGCCAACGCGTTGTGCGAACGCGCCGTGGTGCAAAGCCAGCTTAACCGTGAGATCGAGGCCATGGCCGACGTGAACCGCGCGCTGGCCAGGCAGCCGTTCGCGCCGTGGTGCTTTGACAGCATCGTGTGGGTGGCGCGGCGCGCGTCCAATAACGATGAAGCCGTCGCGGTGTTCAATCAGGTAATCGAGGCCAACCCCACCCACGGCGAAGCCTTTGCGCAGCGCGGTTGGCGCCATCAGCAGAAAGACAAAAAGGAACTCGCGTATCAGGATTTTCTTGCCGCTGCGATGCTCGGTGACCCGTGGGGCGAGTTGATGGCAGGCAAGTATTTGTGGGCAGGCATTGGCGTCGCGCAGGACCGTGAAGCGGCAATGGTTTGGTTTCGCAACGCCGCCGCGAAAGGCCATCCTGATGCGAAGCTCAGCCTCAAGCAGGCGCTGGAAGAACAGGCGAAGAAGAAATAGCCTTTCGCGACAGAAACGAAAGGAACGAAGGGAACGAAGGGAACGCTTGCACGGTAAACGAACGCGGCCAATGCTTGCGTAGTTGCACGTTGCTGTCAAAATATGCGCCCGCGAAGAATTTGCGATCACGTTTTCATATATAAAAATGTCAATTAAAACAAATACTTACATATCAATGGCCTCAGCCGCCTTGGCGCTGGCCGTCGGCCACGCTGGTCTCGCTCAAGCGCAGCAGTACCCCACGCGCAACATACAAGTCATCGTGCCGTATGCGCCCGGCGGCTCCATTGACGTGATGACGCGCGCGGTCATGGCTGAGCTTTCCAAAACGCTGAACCGCAATATTGTCATCGACAACCGGCCCGGCGCGTCCGGCATGATTGGCACCGAGCAGGTGACCAAGGCCGACCCGGACGGCCACATACTGCTCGGCCATACCTCGTCGTACACCGGTACCGCGGCCATACGCGCCAAGCTGCCGTTTGATCCCGCGCGCGCCATTGTGCCGGTGTCGGGCATCGGTAAATCATCGCTGGTACTGGTGGTACATCCGTCGCTGCCGGTGAAAAACGTGCGCGAGTTCATTGATCTGGCCAAAAAAAATCCCGGCAAACTGAATTACGGTTCATCGGGCATCGGCGGCAACAATCATTTTGCCGGCGCGTTGTTTGATCTGGCTGCAGGAACGACCATGCTGCACGTACCGTACAAAGGTATTTCGCTGGCGATGACGGCGGTGGCTTCCGGCGAAGTGGAAGTGGTGATCGCCAGCTCGGCCGCCGTGAACCCGCAACTGCGCGCAGGTCGCGTGCGCGCGTTGGGCATGAGCGGCACCAAGGCATCCCCGCTGCTGCCGGGCCTGCCCTCAATCGCGCAGTCCGGCCTGCCGGGGTTTGAATACGAATTGTGGTGGGGCCTGTTTGCACCGGCGGGTATGCCGGCCGAGCGGCTGAATTTCCTCAACAGTACCATCAACAAACTGCTCGCCGCGCCGGAGCTCAAGCGCTTTCTCGATCAGGAAAGCGCCGAAGCG
>SYEN01000188.1 GCA_005800795.1 Burkholderiales bacterium
GCATGGTGAACACGCTGCGCAACGCGGGGCTGAATACCGATCAGGTGGATTACATCAATGCCCACGGCACCTCCACGCCACTGGGCGATATCGCCGAAACCGTGGCCGTAAAAGCCGCGTTTGGCGATCACGCCAAGAAGCTCGCGGTGAGTTCAACCAAATCCATGACCGGTCACTTGCTGGGCGCGGCGGGCGGCGTCGAGGCAGTGTTCTCGGTGCTGGCGATTCGCGATCAGGTGGCACCGCCGACCATCAATCTGCAAAATCAGGATCCGGCTTGCGATCTGGATTACGTGCCCAACACGGCGCGGCCGATGAAAATCGATGTTGCACTGTCGAATTCGTTTGGTTTTGGCGGCACCAACGGCAGTCTGATTTTCCGCAAAATCTGAAGTAGCGGAACACGTTTATTCAGCGCCGGCCATGATGCTCGTTAATGGCACGCTGGCGCAAACCATTCCCGCCGATGATCGCGGCCTCGCCTATGGCGACGGTGTGTTTCGCACGTTGCGTTGCGTGAATGGCAACCCGCTGCACTGGGAGCGGCACTATGCCAAGCTGGCGCACGATTGCGAGCGACTTGGGATAGTTTGTCATTCGGAAGCACTCCTGCTGGCGGAAACGCGTGTTGCGGCTAACGGGTTTGCCGATGGCGTAGTCAAAATCACAGTGACACGCGGTTCAGGCAAGCGAGGTTACGCGCCACCCGAGCACCCTGTTCTCACTCGCATCGTAACGGCCGGCAGTTTTACTCCCTCCCGGGCGGCAGCGGGGGAAGGGGGAGGGGGCGGCGGGATTCAAGTGCGGCTATGCGCTCTGCGTCTGGCCCATCAACCTGCGCTGGCCGGCATCAAGCACTTGAACCGATTGGAAAACGTGCTGGCGCGCGGCGAGTGGCGCGATCCCGGCATCCGTGAAGGTCTGCTGCTCGACTGCGATGGCAACGCCATCGGCGGCACCATGAGCAGTTTATTTATCGTTGAAAACGGCGCGCTGCTTACACCGGATTTATCGCGCTGCGGCGTCGCGGGTGTAACACGCGAGCGGGTAATCGATGCAGCCAAAACACTGCGACTAACCTGCCGCGTAGAACACATCCCTTTGCAGCGCGTGCTTGACGCCGATGAGTTTTTTTTCGTCAATAGCCTGATCGGATTATGGCCGGTGACCCGTCTGAACTTACGCGTTTGGGCGACGGGCCGGTTGAGTGAAGTGTTGCGTGCCGCATTGCAAGCCGGAGACGTGGCGCTGAGTTAGAGCCGAGCATCGCCTGCGGTTTTTGAACATCACCCCATCACCCCGTCGCACTACTTTAAACCCGCCGAGCGCGCCACTTCCTCGAACAGCACCAGCATTTCACGCAGTATTTTGTCGAACTCCTCGGGCGTGGTCGGCGCAATGGTGAAGTCTATGGCTTCCATCTGTTTTTTGACATCAGGCATTTCCAGCACGCGCGCGACATCATTGCTGATCTTGTTCACGATATGACGCGGCGTTTTCGAAGGCGCCATCAGCATGTGCGCGGCATCGCGCCGAAAGCTCGGTAAAATTTCTACGACGGTCGGAACGTCTGGCAGCAACGGCGAGCGTTTCGGCGTCACCACGGCCAGCGCCCGCAGCCGCCCGTCCTTGATCGTGCCCAGTGCCACGCCGAGAGTCAGTACGCCATAATGCAAGCGCCCGGCAAGCAACTCCACGATCATTTCCGATTGCCCCTTGTAAGCGACATGTGTGCCCTTGATGCCGGCGGACAGGTTAAAACGCTCGGTGGTCATGTGCGTGCCGCTGCCCGCGCTTGACGATCCATACAGAATTTTACCGGCGCGCTGATTCGCCAGTGCGATCAACTCCTTGACCGATTTCACGCCGAGCGAAGGCTGCACCACCACGGCGCTGGTTGAATAGCCGATCTGCGTCACACTGGCAAAATCGCGCACTGGATCGTAGCCCACGTTGGGCCGCAATACGGCGTTAATGGCAAGCGATGCTGATGTGACCAGCAGCGTGTGCCCGTCGGGCGTGGCTTGCGCCACCATCACCGAGGCGATAGTGCCGCTGGCGCCGGTGCGCGTTTCTATCACCACCGGCTGTCCCCACAGTTCGGCGAGTTTGGGCGCCAGTATGCGTGCCGAGATATCCGTCGGACCGCCGACTGCGAATCCGTTAATGATGCGCACTGGCCTCGCCGGCCAACCCTGCGCGTGCAGCAGTGGCGCAAATCCCATCACAAGGAAGGGCAGCCAGCAGATGATGCGCGTCATGGTGCCTCCACACGAGCGCGTGAGTTCACGGAGCATGAACGCCCGCTCAAGCTTCAATTTATCCCGGCCTTGTCCAGGGGTCAATTGCGCTGATGTTGCCGTGGTTGCCGGGCCTGTTTAAAGACAAATAAAACGGGTATCGTAAATCATTGATTTTATTAAATATTATTGACAATCCCGATGCATTCGTGCGGGCAATCTCTGCAGCTTGGTTGATTTCCGTTTGTCCTGAGCAGGGTTGAACTGCAGCAGATCTCCTTAATCGGTCATGCTGATGCCCGCATCCTTGATGACTTTCGCCCACTTGTCGATATCGGTACGGATGATGCTGGCGACTTCTTCCCCGGTCTTGCCGCTGATGTCCAGTCCCAATTGCGAAAAGCGTGTGCGCATGTCGGCGTTGGCAATGACCCGTTGCGACTCCTGATATACCTTGCTCATAATCGGCGCGGGCGTGCCAGTGGGTGCGAGCAACGCGAACCATGACACGGCTTCAAAGCCGGGAAAGCCAGACTCC
>SYEN01000189.1 GCA_005800795.1 Burkholderiales bacterium
ACGTTATGGCTGTGGTCTCCCCGGCTGAGCGCCCCGCCGCTGCCAGCGTCACGAATGTGCCTCGCAGTCTCGCCGCCGCCTTGAGTCCGGCGCTGGCTGGATATATGCTCACACTTTCCAGTTTCGGCTGGCCGCTGGTAGTATGTGGTGCGTTGAAGATTGTCTATGATCTGACGTTACTCGCGATGTTCCGGTCGGTGAAACCGCCCGAGGAAGTTACTGCAAAGGGGAAGACATGAAGCTGCTCAGTTTCCGTCCACCACGTGCGAGGGTCGATCATTTTGGCGTGCTGTTGTCCAATGGCCAGGCACTCGATATCACCGAAGCCAAAATCGGTCGCGGCCTGCCCGACAACCTGCTCGATTGCATACGCGGCGGCGCTGATGCCCTGGCGCGCGTACGCGAGGTGCAGGCGCAGGCCGAGCAGCGCCTCAAAGGCGGCAGCAGCGAACACATTGTTTCTCTGAAGGATGTCGCTGCACGTCCGCCGCTGATTCCCGGCAAGATCATGGCCATTGGCAAGAATTATTCCGATCATGCCGCCGAAACCGGCAGCGCTGCCTACTCGCGTCCGGCGGGCTTTATTAAGCACGTCGATACACTGATCGCGGACGGCGACACCATCCGCAAGCCGTCATGGACCGATAAGCTCGATTACGAAACCGAGCTCGCGGTGGTGATTTCCGATGAGTGCGCCAATGTGCCGGCGGAAGAAGCCTACGAGCACATTTTCGGCTACACCATCATGAATGACGTTTCCGCGCGCGACGTGCAAATGGCCGAACGCAAGGAAGGTAACATATTGATTGGAAAGAATTTTCCGACTGCTGCCCCGTTGGGCCCCTGGGTCGTGACCAAGGACGAAATCGCCGACCCGCACAATCTTTTGCTGACTACCAAGATCAATGGTGAGCTGCGCCAGCACGCCAACACCCACACACAGATTTTTCACATCCCTGCGCAAATGGCTTGGTACTCGCATGCAGGTCTATACCCCGGCGACATTATTTCCACTGGCACGCCCGCCGGGGTTGCGATGGGCTACAAGGGTGAAGGCTCGTGGTATCTCAAGCATGGTGACGTGGTCGAAAGCGAAATTGAGAAAATCGGCGTGCTGCGCAATCCGGTTTCTACGCGCAAGCGCCGTAGCTAAACCCGTAACCCTGTTTACGAACTGCCACGTCCCGCGCGTCCCGGTATGCGCGCCGCCTTGGGCAACGGCCCCCAGCGTTCGCCCTCCGCGTAAATGCGTGAGGCAAAATCCGACAGCGACGCGCGTACTGGTTCCAGCCCCAGTAGCATCAATGCATCGCGCGTGGCAGCTTCATTGACCGCCGCTGAAATGTGTTCGTTAAGCCAGCGCAAGGTGTTCGGCGAAACGCCATTGGGCACGAAAATACCGAACCATGCCGCCACGTCCGCGCCGGGAATACCCGCTTCGGCGAGCGACGGCAAATGCGGCAGCATCTCCGCGCGGCGCGGCCCCGCCACCGCCAGTGCGCGCAGGTGTTCGTTGGATAAATAAGGCAGCGCCAAGGGCAGCGCCGCGAACATCAGCGCCGTTTGCGCCTTGGCCAAACCATTCAGCACCGCCAGCCCTCCGTTATACGACACATGCACCATGTCCAGCCCCGCTGCACGACGCAACAACTCCCCGGCCAGATGTCCGGTACTGCCGTCGCCCGACGAGCCGTAGTTGATTTCGCCAGGACGCACCTTGATGTAGCTGATCAGGCGATCCAGCGTTCTGAACGGCAAGCCGGTGTGGATCATCAGCACAAACGGCATGTTGACCAACGGCGCGGCCAGTTCGAATTGACGCGTTGGATCGTAGCCCACGTCGGTGGCGTAGTTTGGCGTGAGCACCATGGTTTCGTTGCTCGCCAGTAGCAGCGTATGACCATCAGCCGTCGCTCGCGCGACGTACTGCGCGCCACGTGTGGTGGCCCCCCGGTTGACGTTCCAGCAAAACCGGGTGCTTTGATTCGTAACGAATCGCCTGCTGTACGATGCGGCTCAGGGTATCGGAAATCGCTGGCGGCGCGTTGGCGGCCATCAGCTTGTAGGTTTTGGTCATGCGCGATGCACCACGGATATCGGTGGGGCCGGAAAGGGGATACGGCACCACCAGCGTCACTGCGCGCGCGGGATACGCCTCGGCGTACGCCACCCGCGCGGCCCCGAGCACCAGCAACGCGACCCATCCCATTTAAAAAAAGAAAACAGCCAATCGCGCAGGCTTGAAAACCTGTTGTTGGCGTCGGCAATATGGTCGCTCACGATGCACCGCAGCTTACAAGAAATGGCCATGACCACCCGCCGTCATTCGGGCGCGCGCCCCCTGACACGGCATCCTGACCGTCGTCCCCTGGCTTGCCACCGCCGCATGAATGACAGCCTCGGCGGCGCGAGTGGTAAAATTCCGGTTTGCTCGGTAACAATCGCCATGTCCAACACCTCCCTCTCAGACACCCTGAATCGCCTGGGCACGGCGGTCGGCTCCCAAGCCATTCTCACCGCGCCCGCCGAGCTGGAACCCTACGTCAATGACTGGCGCGGCATCTACAAAGGCGGCGCCGCTGCCGTAGTGCGTCCAGCCAATGCAGAGCAGGTCGCGGCTATTGTCAAAATCTGCGCGGAAACCCGCACACCCATCGTACCGCAAGGCGGCAACACCTGCATGTGCGGTGCGACAGTGCCTGATGCCAGGCAGAACCCGGTGGTGGTGGCCATGGGCCGCATGAACCGCATCCGTGA